>JAEELF010000008.1 GCA_016288815.1 Ruminococcus sp. | reverse complement strand
GTCAACGGCAGGACTGAGCACAAAAGAGGCGCGGTTATGCGCGCCAACGACAAGGTGCATTTGATAATCGGACTTGAGAATATCGACGAGCAGGTCAAGAAGGAGCAGGAGCAGATAGAGGCTCTCAACCGCGCGAATGAGCTCGCAAGGCGCGACGGTCTGACAGGAACGAGGAACATGACTGCCTTCCGTGAGTTCGAGGATTCTATACAGAAGAGCATTGACAGCGGCGTGGGACATTCGCCGTTCGCTATAGTTATCTGCGACATAAACGATCTCAAGCACATAAACGACACACAAGGCCACAAGGCGGGAGATGAGTACATCAGGTCGTCGTGCCGAATGATCTGCAGCATCTTTGCCCACAGTCCTGTTTTCAGGATAGGAGGGGACGAGTTCGCGGCGGTTTTGGTCGGGAACGACTACGATAAGCGCTTCTCACTCGTTGAAATGCTGCGCAGAAGGTCCCGCGAGAACTATGCTCGGGACCACGGCCCTGCTGTAGCTGTCGGGATAGGCGTTTACGACAAGGTGAACGACAGGAAGGTCGCGGACGTCTTCAAGCGCGCGGATGAGGCTATGTACAAGGATAAGCTGTCCCTGAAGGAGGGAACGCCTGACATCGCCGCCGATATGGAAGGTGAAGGCTTCACCAGGATACCGGTTGAGCGCAAGAGGATACTTGACAATATGTTCGAGATGAACTGCATGACCACTGAGGGTATGTATATCTACATCTGCGACATGAAATACGATTTTTCAAGGTGGTCGAAGGCTGCTGTGGATTCCTACGGGCTGCCTTCGGAGTATATGTACGGCGCCGGCGAGATCTGGGAGGAACATATCCACGAGGAGGACAAGGAGGCGTACCGTACCGGTATCGCGGACATCTTCAACGGCAGCCTCGGCGGCCACGATATGCAGTACAGAGTCCGGAGGATAAACGGCGAGTACAACGTCTGCACCTGTCGGGGGATAGTCCTGAAGGACGGGAACGGCGAGCCCGATTACTTCGTCGGGACGATAAGAGATCACGGCGTCCAGAGCAACATCGACAGCCTCACAGGTCTGAGAAACCAGTACGGGTTCTTCGAGAAAGTACAGACCAATATCGTCAAGAACAAGAAAATGCGCATTGCGCTCATGGGTATCGCAAAGTTTTCTGAGATAAACGAGATATACGGCTACCACTTCGGGAATCTCGTGCTCCAGAAGGCGAGCAGGTTCCTCTTCGACCATGTCGGGAAACGCGCAAAGGTATACAGGCTCGACGGCACGAAATTCGCTATCCTCAGCACTTCTATCGTACCTATCAATGAGTCCGTTGAGAAATATGATGATCTGCGCACGACCTTCAGAGAGGGCATAGTCATAGACGGCAAGAAGATAATGCTCGAGCTGAACGCGGGTATCATCGACATCGACAATTTCAACATCGACTCTCAGACCGTCATGACCTGCCTTACGTTTGCGTACAATGAGTCCAAAATGAAAAAGCACGGGGACGCTGTCGTGTTCGACAACGACCTCGGAAGCGGCAGCAGGCAGAGAGTCGAGAAATTCCACGCCATAAGAGCGTCGATATCACAGGGCTTCACCGGGTTCTACCTGATGTATCAGCCTATCGTGGATGCGCAGACGGAGGAGCTTATCGGAGCTGAGGCACTGATAAGGTGGAAGAGCGAGGAATACGGCGTCGTACCGCCCGACTTGTTCATTCCGCTGCTGGAGCAGGATCCTCTCTTCCCGTCGCTGGGAAAATGGATAATCGAGACCGCTGTCACTGCTGCGGGAAAGATAATCCTGAGCGTGCCGGATTTCGTCATCAACGTGAATCTGTCCTATTCACAGATCGAAAAGGCGGATTTCGTCGATATGGTAATGGATATCCTCGATAAGACCGGCTATCCTCCCGAGCAGCTGTGCCTTGAGGTGACGGAGAGGTGCAGGCTGCTGGACATAGACCTCCTCAGAAATACGGTCTCCAGCCTGAAAAGCAGGGGAGTGAAGGTCGCGCTCGATGATTTCGGGACGGGATTCTCGTCTGTCGGTATCGTCAAGGACCTCCCGTTCGACACGATCAAGTTCGACAGGAGCCTTGTCCGCAATATTGAAAATGATGCCAAGGATCGAGAGCTGATAAAGACCTTCGTAATGATGTCCACCACCTGCGACTCGTCTGTGTGCGTAGAGGGAATAGAGAACGCCGACATGGCCGGGATACTCAGGCAGTATGACGTTCACAGCTTCCAGGGCTACTATTACTCCAAGCCTTTGGAATTCGATGACTTCCTGAAATGGAGGAAAAGCTGAGCTGTGCACAGGCGGATATGTACTTTGAGCTCCGTGAGATAAACGAAAAGCTCCCCGCGCGGGGAGCTTTTTTCATGCCATATCATGTGTCGCTTATGGTAATGGTGTATTTGCCATCAGTAAGCGGTCCTACTGCGATCCTGCAGCCGACATCGACCGTTTCCTTTCCGCTGCTGTCGTACCAGTGGAAGCCGCTTACGTAACCGTCCACCACGCTGCCCGCGGTGAAGAAGGAGCCGCCCTCGCTCTCGTTCGCGAGCCTGAGCACGCGTCTTCCGAGGTTGCTGGAGTCGTAATTCATCGCGTAGTTGTTCCACGAGAACTCGGGTCCCCAGTAGCCGACGGACACCGACGCATCACAGTGCATAACGCGGATACCGCCGGTATTGAACAGCCACCACGTCGCATTGTTTCCCTCGTGGGTCGCGTACTCGATGAGCATATACTCGCTCAGGTAGCCGTTGAGGTCGCCGCAGGGGATAAGTATACAGCCGCCCTCGACCTGAGATGACGCGAGGGTATAGGTCTGCGTGCCGCCGGTGTAGACCTTGATCTGCGACGGCTTGTACCAGCCGTACATCAGCTTTGAGAATGCGGACATATCGCCGTATGCATCGTCCATCATCTCTGTGCCGGCGTCGCCGTTGAGACCGAACTGACTCTGACCGTCATAATTCTCGTACTTATAATAGTCCGGCAGTCCCATTGCGTGACCGAGCTCATGTATCCATGTGTTGTTGTATTTCTCGGTATCGGAGGGGGAGGTGTTGCCGATGATGATATTTCCCGCGATAACGCCGTCGAAGCTCCGGTAGCCGCCATACGAACCCGAGCACGGCCACCAGCCGTCGTCGCTGGCGTTGTCCGCAGCGGAAATCAGTATCGTATCCATGGTGCCGTCGCTGTTGACGTCATACTGGCTGAAGTCTATCTGCGCGTCGAACGCGGACATTATCTCGTCGGCGAGCTTAGTCGTGTCAGCCCATTTCGTGCCGGAGGAGTCGTAGGTGATGTAGGTGTCGATGTTGTTCTTGGCGGTGTATTTGTAGATATCCGCCTCCATGTCGAGGGCGCCGTAGGAAGCACGGTTATAGTATGCGGTCACGCTCTCGAGCGGGTAGAACTGGCTGTTCACGTTCTCCGGGCCGAAGGATATCTGGCGTATCTGGTCCACCGAGTACTCGGTCTTGAACTTGCAGTCCGGGAAGTCCACGACGAACATTACGAGCTTGTTTTTGCCCTGACTGAGAACGGTCGGCTTGACTGCCGTTATGGGAGCGTCCATGAAGTCCTCGTCTGCGGCAGTTGTGGTGACAGTTGTGGTCTCGGTGGTAGAAGTGACAGTGGTAGTTGTAGTCGTTTCAGTGGTGGTCTCAGTTGTGGAGGTCTCAGTCTCCGGCGGGATATAGGGCCGCTCGATCCACTCGGAGGGCTTCCCTGAGATGATCGTCTGCCGCAGCAGAATCATGTCGAAAATGTCGAGATCGTCGTCGTGCTCCATGTCCGCACGCATGAGGTGCGCGGAGCTGTCAACGTCCATATTGAGCAGCCACTGCTGGAGCAGCACGGCGTCGCCCATATCGACGGAGTAGTTGTTGTTAACATCGCCCAGAAAATAGCCGCTTTCCTCATAGTAATAGACCGCTGCGCTGTCCTTTGCGGCGGCATGAGAGGGGATAGCTGCCGCTGCCTGGGCGGACGCTGCGAGCGCAGTGAGGACTGCGCCGATTTTTTTCAGAAACATAATTGACCTCCTTACGTCTGGTTTGTCCGAAATATGATACCAACATTATACTACACTATTCATAAATTTTCAATAGCCTTCTGCGATTTTTTATTAAAGATATACACTTTGCACGGTGTTGGTGTTGATTATGACTTTTTGTCTCAGGTGTCATGGCTGGGGGAACTTTGTTGACAATCGGCGAAAAAAGTGGTATAATCAAGTTATATAGTTTCTTTGGGAGGATATCAGATATGAAAAATTGCAGTTATTGCGGACGTCAGATGAATGACGGAGATCAGTTCTGTCCGGGGTGCGGGGCGCCTCAGGGGCAGCAGGTACAGCCGGCACAGCCTGCCGCAGCTCCGGCTCAAGCCAAGAAAAAGAAGATTAGCGGGGGAACGATATTCTTCATTATCATGATGCTGCTGATCGTCGGGGCGGGTCTGTATATACGAAATGCAAAGAACGGTTTCAGCTACAAGACCTTATCCATTAATGACACTACATATGCTCTGACGTACAGCGGTTCCCTGAAAAAAGGCAAAATGGACGGCAAGGGCGTTCTGACTGCTGAGAGCACTGAGGTCAACTACAAATATGACGGTGAATTCTCCGGGAATGACTTCAAAAGCGGCACTATGACGGTGGAGTTCATGCAGCCGGGTGACGTCAGCAAGGTAGTGTATGAGGGCGATTTCACGGACTTTGACCTCGACGGCAGCGGTACGAGGACTATCACTTATACAAAGGCTTCCTACGACAAAAACGGCGTGCGCTCTGAGGAGCTGGTGTCTGATTTCAGGAACGGCATTCCCAGCGGCGACAGCGAGCTGACTGCGAACTTTTCCAAGGACTACGCCGCTCAGAACGGTGCGGACTGCTGTGTGTTCTCCGGTAATTACAAGAACGGGAAGTTGGTCGAGCCTTATGAAGTGACCTACTACAATGACGGAGAGATCGTCATGAAGGGTACGAAAGAGGGCGGCGTCTTCAAAGCTGATGACGCTTATAAGAGCACTGCGGAAAGATTCTTCGACGAATTCGTCGATGAGTACGGCTTGGATATCGAGTTCGTTGAGCTCATCGGAGAGGGTCTGGTGAATCTGTTCAGATAAAAATGAAGCTCCCCTGCGCGGGGAGCTTTTTGTATGTCTGAGAGTCATGGGATATGCGGAAAGAAAAAGAGCCGTACAGAAAGTGTATGGCTCTTTTTGATTTGTCCCGGAGGATATCCAATTTGATGTATTCGATCCGGTATTGTGCAGTATACACGGACGAAAGGATTTGGTACAGTTCACGTCGGTGACTGTGCTCTGATGCTATTCTACCACGGGAGACGGAGTGCTTCAACCCATAAAATATGTTTTGAGTGGACAAAATCGGAACGCGATTCACGGTGGGGTCAGTCCTTCATGAGATTCCTGTATTGCAGGGCGGGGATACCGGTGCAGGCGGCGAACTGCCGCTGGAAGTATTTGTGGTCGAAATAGCCGCATTTTTCGGAGATTTCGTTGATGCTCAATGAAGTTGCGGCAAGGTAGTACTTAGCCTTTACGATACGGGCATTTATGCAGTCCTGATGAAAGGAGACGCCGAAGCATCTCTTGTAATTGCGGCGGAACGAATCAATGCGGTCGGTGAAGATGTTCTCGCTGTCCGGCTCGAAGGTGACCTCGGTCGAGCTGTAGATACGGTCGCGAACGCTCTGCATTTCGGCGTAGTGCTTGTTCCGGCGGAGCGCAGCGAGCTTGTTGTGCTCTGACCTCAGCAGCTCAGTGCTGCGTTCGAGGAGCGGATCGAGGTCCTCCCCTCCGCAGGGTATCGTACAGCACGAGAACGAGCACGTCCCCGCGTAGGAGGTGTAGGCGCTGTCCTGCAATATCATGGCGGTCAGGAGGTCAGAGAGGGCGTCCGGTTCGGCACGGCTCTGGACGAGACAAACAAAGGTGTCCTCACTGATACGTCCCGCGATGTCGTTGCTGCCGCAGAACCTGCCTATCGTTTTCGAGACGCTGAGGATAGCCTCAGTGCGCCGGCGTATCTCCTCGTCGTTGAGCTGGCGCGGGAAGAGGTCGATACGGAGCGAGGTGAGATAAAGAGTCCGTCCGCTGCGGATGTGCAGGGCGTGGAATGCGCGGCGGAGCCCCTTTTTGTTGTTCATGCCGGTGAGGGTGTCCCTGTACTCTGATACGCTCTGGCAGCTGATAAGGTAGCGGATATCGTTTTTCAGGCGCAGGAACTCCAGCCCGATAGAGACCGATTTCAGCCAGTGCCTGTAGACGTCGTCGTAGCTGAGCGGAGCGGCGTAGAGAAGTGCCATATACCCGAACAGCTTCTGTCCTGAGAACAGCGGGTTGAGGTAGCAGACAGCGGCGTCGCGGTCGCGCTCGAAGAAGGTGCGCAGGTCGAGGTGATCCATTTCAAATGGCATACTTCCGTCGCTGATACTTACGGAGCGCATGATGTCCGGCGGCTCGGAGGAGGCTTCGCTCCAGTCCTGATACAAGCAGAGGTAGATGTTTTTCTTGTTCTGTATCATCCACTGGTGTCCGCTGACTATCCAGATGAAGCTCTCCATGTCGCGGCATAGGGTGAGCTTGTGCTCCATGGTGCTCAGAAGGCTCATGTCGGTGAACAGCCGCTGGTGCTCGGCTTCACTGAGCTCGGAGAGGGTAGCTCCCTCGTCTGATCTGCACGGACAGCTCCTTCCAAAGACAAAGCTGCCGCGTGGAGGTGTGAACTCAGGCGGCGTCCTGCCCTCGAGTAGACATTGGAGGTGTTTTGCTGCGGCAGAACCGAGCGTATGACGGTCCTTGCGGAGCGATGTGAGCATGGGAGAATAGAATATCCTGCGGTCGGAGTACTCGTAGCTGACCACCGTGACCTGTCCGGGAACGTTTATCCCTGCCTCAGAGAAGCGCCGCAGCATACCGTATGCCATCATGTCGTTGGCGCAGATGACTGCCTGCGGGAGAGTAAGCTCACCACTGATGTAGCGGTCCGCGAGCTGCTCGCCGGAGGTCAGCCAGAAGTCGCCGTAGTATATCTTATCCTTGTCCGGGGCTATCCCGTGAGACCTCAGTGCGCGGCAGAAGCCCTCCGCGCGGAGCTGCGAGGTCTCTATCTGCTCCATGCCGGTCAGGAACGCGATGTCCGTGAAGCCGTGTTCCTCGATGAGGTGGGAGGTGATGATTTCGAGGTCGGCTGCGTCATCGGTGCTGAAGATGGTGTAGTCGAGCCGGGAGAACTCTTCGAGGCGCGAGCCTATGCCAATTACAGGGACGCTGGTCTGCGCGAGCAGCGAAGCGATGTACCGCCGGATATTCTCTTCGGTGAACGATTCGCAGAGGAGAATGATCCCGCTGATGTCGGGCGAGCGGACGAGGTCGTATATCTTCCGCTCGCAGATGATGTCGGCGTCCTGCTGGACGATGTTGTAGATATTCGAGATAACTGCCGTAGAATAGCCGCTTTTCATGTTCTCCGAGATTATGCCGCCAAGGAGTTCCTTTTCCGCGAAGCCGTTCGCGAGGGCTGTGACTACTGCAATTATGGGTCGCTTCGGACTGCTCATTTTTCCACCTCCGTGACGTGAAAAATACGTTGTACACTCTTATGGTATCATCAATGGAAGGATTTGTCAAGATGCTCATATTTTCAGTTCGTTCCGGAATATTTTTCACTGCGGCGATAAAAATGCGGATTTTGTCCACCGCTTTCCGAGAATCTGGGTTTCATAATCTGTTCATATATTGTATACTGACTATAGTACTTTCGGCCATTTTTTTAAAAGAAATAGAATGAATCAGATATGGAGGGGATCATATTATGATCAAACGTGACCTTAAACGCCTTTTGTCGGGCGTTCTGAGCGGCGCGATGCTTATGACGTGTACGCCGCTGCTCCCGGAAAAGCAGGCAGACACCGCTGCGGCTGCGTCGGTATGCACGATCAATACTGACAAGACCTACCAGCGTATCCGCGGCTTTGGCGGCATAAACCTGCCCGAGTGGCAGGGCTATGACCTGACAGATGCTCAGATACAGACCGTGTTCGGCAACGGTGACGGACAGCTCGGTCTGACCGTTCTGCGTATCTACATCAGCGACGACAAAAATGCATGGTCGAAGGCTATACCGACAGCCAAGGCTGCCCAGCAGCTCGGCGCGACCATATTCGCAACGCCGTGGAATCCGCCATCAACTATGCGACATGACGGCTCCGGTGGCACAAACGGCGGTAAGTATGTGCTGAACGACAATGCTGAGGCGCAGTACGCCCAGCATCTCAACGACTACATTAAATATGTAGAGAGTCAGGGAGTAAATCTGTACTCCGTTTCCGTGCAGAATGAGCCGGATTACTCAACTGACTGGACTTACTGGAGCCCTGACCGCACGACCAATTTCATTGCAAATTACGGTCAGACCGTCAAGGCAGGCACAAATGCCAAGCTCATGTCGCCTGAGACCTTCCAGTACGGCGCATGGGGCAACGGCAGAGACTACTACAACAATATACTGAACAACTCGGCGGCTATGGCGAATGTAGACCTTTTCGGCACTCATTTCTATGGCACACCGAGGGAGAAAATGGACTTCCCCGCTCTGGAAAATTCCGGCAAAGAGATCTGGATGACAGAGGTCTATGTTCCTAACTCAAACGCAAATTCTGCAAACAACTGGCCTGAGGCTATACAGGTTGCTGAGAATATCCACAATGGTCTCGTTGTTGGAAATATGAGCGTATACACATGGTGGTACATCCGCCGCAGCTACAGCCTTATCGGTCAGGATGACGGCAATCCCACCAAGCGCGGCTACATGATGGCGCAGTATTCCAAGTACGTCCGCCCGGGCGATGTCCGAATCGACGCCACCGAGCAGCCGAATACTGATCTGCTCGTTTCCGCTTATAAGCACAGCGATACGCAGATCGAGATAGTCGCTATCAACAAGGGCACGACTGACCAGACCCAGCAGTTCTCAGTGAACAACAGGACTGTCACGAAAGTTGACCGCTACAGGAGCTCCGGCAGTGAGAACCTTGCGGCGACCAAGGATATGGAGCACGATACCTCCTCGTTCTGGGCGACTCTTCCCGCGAACAGCGTTTCGACCTTCATTGTCACTCTCACGAGCGACGGCAAGCCTCTCCCTGAGGATCCCGACCAGCCCGTTCAGCGTGACCCCATAACTCCCGACTCCAACGGCTATTACTACCACGATACCTTCGAGAACGGTACTGATGATTGGGAGGCACGCGGCTCCTCCGAGCTCGTCCTCAGCGGCAAGACACCTTATCAGGGTACAAACGCCCTCCTTATCCAGAACCGCGAAAAAAGCTGGAACGGCGCCCAGAAGACGCTCGACAGCTATACCTTCAAGGGCGGTGAGAGCTACAGCTTCAGCGTGTGCGTGAACTGTCCCGACGGCAACGGCACGCAGAACATGATGCTGTCGCTTCAGTACACCGACACCTCCGGCGAGACGAAATACGCCCATATCGCGAGCGCTGTGGCGAACGCGAGCGGCTATTTACAGCTCGCGAACTCGAGCTACAAGCTGCCCGAGGGCTCGGGGTTCGTTCTGTACGTTGAGTCCGAGAGCGACACGTCTAACTTCTACATCGACGAGGCGATAGTCGCCAAAGACGGCACGCAGATTAGCGGTCCGGCAGCTCCCGCTGCAACGACTACTGTAACGACCACGACTGTTCCCGCAAAGGAGCTCATTCTCGGTGACATCGACTTCAACGGCAGGGTGGATATCCTCGACCTATGCCTCGCAAGACAGGGGCTAGTTAATGGCTTCGCGGATGCGAATGCTTCCGCTGCCGCTGACGTTGACCAGAACGGCAGAGTGGAGATTAACGACGTCGTACTGATAAACCGCTTCATTCTCGGCATGGTGACTAAGTTCGCAGAGGTGACAACTACCACCACGACAGTCCCGCAGGTGGACTTCTCCGCTATGGCTGTGAAGTTCGGGAGCGTTTCTCCGGCGGCTTCATACAAAAAGGACAACGAATACAACTCGCTTATCTCCCAGTATTTCGGCGCAGACCCCGGAGTCATGGAGTACGACGGGAGGGTGTATGTCTACATGACCGACGATCACCTCATCTACAGCGGTGATCAGGTCTCAAAGATAACGTACAGCTCGATAAACTGCCTGCGCTGCATTTCCTCAGACGACCTTGTCAACTGGACCGACCACGGACTCATCAATGTTGCTGGTCAGAGCGGCGCAGCAAAATGGGCGGGCAACTCGTGGGCGCCTACGGCGTGCCACAAGACAATAAACGGCAAGGAAAAGTTCTTCCTCTACTTCGCGAACAACGCCAACGGTATCGGCGTTCTCACTGCTGACAGTCCGACGGGACCCTGGACAGACCCGCTCGGCAAGGCACTCATCTCTCGCAGCACGCCCAACTGCTCGTCCAGCGACGTCGTTTGGCTGTTCGACCCCGCTGTGCTCGTCGATGACGACGGAAAGGCATATCTCTATTTCGGCGGCGGTATAGACGGAAAGTCGGCTTCTAATCCGAATACTGCAAGAGCTGTTCAGCTCGGCGACGATATGGTCTCGATAGTCGGCACGCCTGTTGCTATCGACGCGCCGTATCTCTTCGAGGACAGCGGTATCCACAAGTACAATGGCAAGTATTACTACAGCTACTGCACGAATTTCCAGACCGGAGGCAACAGCTACGGTCTGACCGGCGGTGCCATCGACTACATGGTCAGCGACAGTCCCCTCGGACCGTTCACCTACAAGGGCGAAGCGTTCAAGGGTATCGGTACGTTCTTCGGCACCGGCGGAAACAATCACCACTCGTTCATCAAGTTCAAGGATCAGTGGTACCTCTTCTACCACGCACAGTACCTCCAGGACAACATGGGCTACAACGGTCTCGGTTACCGCAGTACCCATGTGGACAAGGTCACTATGAATTCGGACGGCACTATCAAGGCGGTCACGGGTACAAAGACCGGTGTGGAGCAGATACAGGCGCTCGACCCCTACAAGACCGTCCGCGCGGCGACGTTCTCGCATCAGGGCGGTATACAGATCTCAGGCAGCGGCGATACGACAGTTCTGGCTGACAAGGGAGACTGGTTCCGCGTATCAGGTGTGGACTGCGGGAGCAGTGCTTCGAGCCTTACCATTAAGGCTTCTGCGGCGAACGGCTGCATCGTCAAGGTCTGCACAGGCAGTGCGTCCGGCACGGCGGTATCCTACGCGGAGATACCCGCGGGCAGCTCCATGCAGGAGATAACTGTCCCCGTACAGGGCCTCAGCGGAAAGAACGACCTCTATTTCGTTTTCAACAATACAGCTTCTGTAGAAAGCTGGAAACTCAACTGATAACTCCATTCCCTTATCATAGGATTTCCCCAGCGGGCAGCACCCGCAAGCAAGTCCGCGGTTCAGTTTTACTGGACCGCGTTGCTTGTTCTCGTTCCATAGTGTATCAGGAGCATTCTTAATCGTCAAACAGAAAAGCAGCCCCGTCAGGAGCTGCTTTTTTTCGGTTATTTGCGGGGACTGTATGACATATTACGTCCTTACCTCACAGCCGCCCCACTCAACAGCTGCAAAGCCGTTTCTATCGAAGGTCTCGAGCTGTTGCGGAGCGATGCTGACTGCGTCCTCGAGCGGGACATACGCCATGAATACGCGCAGCAGACTGTCAGGAGCGGGAGTGATGCTGAGCTTTGCAGAGTCTGTGTAGACGTCGCCCTGGAATGCGATGAGGTTGTAAGCATTGTGCTCCATTCTCGGCAGCCAGTACACGATGAATTCGTTCATCTCGTCCTCGGTCAGACCCATGTATGTGAGCTTTTCACGGAGGAAGCTCTCGGTATCGGCGCCTGCGACGCAGAAGCCCGCTGAGAAGTCGAATCTGGTGCGGCAGTTCACTGCGTCCCAGAAAAGGTATCTGTGGTGGGTGCCGTCAGCATTGTTAAGGAGCGTGCCATCCGGGTAGGCGGTGACGTCCCAGCCGTTATTGTATCTCGGGTAGGTCGTGGAGAGCTCAGACTCCGTGAGCTCGAGCTCCACATGGACGTCGGTCTCCTCCTCTGGATAGAGGTAGATGACCGGCTTGTCGGCGACTGCCATGTAGTAGACAGTCGGGCTTCCGTCATCATTGACGGTCTTTATCCAGCCGTACTGGTCGTTGTACTTGGTGAACATCCAGTTGTCGTCATCGTCCTGGTAGCCGAGTTCCCTGAGAATGGTTTCAGCCGGCAGGGAGGTGACGTATCCGTAGCTCTCGCCGGGACCGAGATACATCTTCAGACCGTCATTCGCGACGGAGAGGATCGTTCCCCATTCGATGTAGTTATCAGGCTCGACGTAACCCACAGCGTTGCGCTTTACGAGCTCCTGCTTCACTGCACAGAGGTCGCAGATATCGAGCCTGCCGTCGTGACAGAAGTCAACGGCTTCCCAGCTTTTCAGCTTGACGTCAGGTATACCGAGGAGCCATTCTTGTACCACAACGGCGTCAGAGATACCGAATGCGCTGTCTCCGTTGGCGTCGCCGCTCGGGTACCATTTCACTCTGCATATCACTTCGGCGCGGTCGGACGTCTGGAGCGTCATCTCGAACTCAGGGGCGTCGTACCTGCCGGCGTCTGACGCCATGTTTATTGAATAAGTCCAGCCGGTCGAGTATGCGTAGACTGAATCGACTGTCAGAGGATTCGATGTTATGTCATATATTTCTCCGGTCTGGGGGCTCTGGATAGTGGTCTTCAGCAGGTAGAAACGATCGGACGGATCCGGCTCAGGGATAAGCTCGCCGGTATCCTTATCCACGAATGTTATGACCGAAGTTCCCTCTCTGCCCGGGGTGCGGTCGAGGATCGCCGAGCAGTCGTTCATGACTGTGTAGCTGCCGGACGTCGTTTCAAAGGGTTCCTCTTCGGACCATGTCCTTCCGACCTTCCATGTCATGTCGAAGCTTCCGTCAGCGGAAGGCTCGTAAACTATCACAGACGAAGACCCCGAGCCTTCGATAGATACGAGGTGGAAGCCATTGCAGCCGGACCGCATATACTCCTTTATCTGTCCGTCACCGGTCTGCTCCACTGTCAGGGAGGCTCCTGTGCTGGCGTTCACGTCCGCACAGTACGCGAGATAATTGCCATGGACAGAGGTCTTGCCGTACTCCTTTACGAAAGCCTTGTACTCGGGCTGGGAGTCAGGGAGCCAGCTGTAGATGTCCGTCTCTGCGGTCACGCCGTTTTTGTTCTCGAAGCGGAATGTCTCCGTCACCTTCTGTTCGTCGCCCGTCTTTTCGCTCCACACTACCGAAAGGTCATAGCCCTCGAACACGCGGAACAGCTCCACCTCGAACGCATACTGCGTCTTGCAGCTGGCGTAGGCTTCAAAGAAGTCGTAGTCGTATGAGTCAAGTCCAAGCTTGTCGCAGTACTCCTCATATGCCGCGACTGCCGCTTCGTCGGACTTGTCGGGCTTTTCGGGGATATCGAGCTCGTAGATCACAGGGATCGAGTTGGCGGGCGTGTTTATGTAGGTCATGGTTCCGCCTATCGAGAACTGGTAATCGTCCTCCTTGAATTGCAGCATTGGTCTGACAAGGCAGATGATGTTGTCCTCGACGTGGGACTTGCCGTACTCATTGTAAAAAAGCATCGCGTCGGCAAAATCCTGCGGCACCCAGTCGGGCAGCACGCCGAATATCGGGTCCTCAGCGGGGACGTCAGCTGCCATTGCGGGCGGGATATTCGCGGCACCTGTGAGCATTAGTCCTGAGGTCAGGAATGCGATGAGTCTCTTCTTCACTTCAGTTCCTCCATTCTGTGTGGGATATATCCTGCGCAGCTCAGCTGCTGCGCTGCTTTTTGCGTGCGCTCTTGTATTCGTACATCCTGCGGTCGGCTTCCTTTATCTTTTCCTCGAGTGCGTCCTTTTCCGAGGCGGGGAAGCACACATACCCGATACTTGCCGTGATGTCGAAGGTTCTGTCAGGCTTGGCAGCGTTCTTTGCGCCGAGGATACGCTCGAAAGCTCCGATACGCTCCTGACCGTCCTTGTCGGTCAGCTTTCCTGCGGCGATGAGCACGAACTCGTCTCCGCCGGTGCGGACCGCTATGTCGTCCGAGCCGGAGACCGCGCGTATCGTTTCCGCTATAGTCCTGATACCGACATCGCCGTGCTCGTGGCCGAAGTGGTCGTTGATGTACTTCAGACCGTCCATGTCTATGACCCAGATGACAAAGCTGTCGTCGGGGGAGATGCGCTCCTTGCGGCGGGCGTATGTCATCTCCATGCCGCGGCGGTTGAAGAGTCCGGTCATGGGGTCGCGGAGGGAATAGTCTATCAGCTTGCTCACCACCCTGACCATGTGCAGGGAGTTGTTGACGTTGCGCAGCCACAGTGTCGCGACCTCGTCGGCGGTCCGCTTGGCGTCCATTGAGGTCTGCAAGGCGGCATAGCCGATAGTATCATCGCCGAAATGCACTGGCAGGAAGTAGAAGACAACGGGCTCGCTGCGGGGCTCATCAAGTGCGGGGAGCATCTGCTCTGTGGGGAAGGAGTATTCCTCGGAATTGCCGGAATAGCGCGGTTCGGCCTCGGACTCGGATTCGTTCTGCGGGATACATCTCATCACGCAGCGCATGGTCTCGGGGTAGCCCGTAAGGCAGTGCTCAGCGGGGTCGCTCCAGTTGCTCCTGAGTACGAGGTAGAAGCGGCGGTACGGCTGGAGCAGATATGAGACGTCGGTAATGGTGTTCAGTATCTGTTCCTTATCCTGAATGACGGCTAAGGTCTCGAACATATAGCTCTCGTGGAGCCCCTGCATATCGTTGACCGTCAGGCTGCCGTCAGCGTTGTGACTGCGCTCGTTCGGGTTGAGACCTGACCCATGCAATGCGCGGAGGTCGTCTGTGCTCTGGACGCAGCCGCAGCTTTCTCCCGTGCGCAGACCGGAGTGCGGGGGAGCTCCTATCCCGGCTTCGGGAGCTCCGGGCTCTATCTGAGAGTGTATCATATCGACCGCGCCCGCAGCCATTCCGTAGACGTCGGGAATGTAGCTCGTTATGCTTATCGTATTGAAAAGCGCGTCCTTTGTGGCGTCGTAGCCAGTCACGCGGACCTGCTCCGGGACCTTTATCCCGCCGCTCATAAGGCGGTTGGCAAGTCCTATCGCCATGTAGTCGTTGGCGCAGACAACTGCGTCCGGCACCTCGAGCTCGCCGGAAAGAATCCTGTTCGCGAACTCCTCACCGCCGGTATACCAGAAGTTGCCGTAGAAAACGTTTTCCTCAGACGCGGGCAGTCCCTCTGCCTTCATCTGCTCGCAGAACGCCTCTGCGCGCGCCTCCGATACGACATAGTCCTTATGCCCCGTCAGCATATACAGCTTCCGGCAGCCGTGCTCTGCGACAAGGTGCTTCACCACTTCGCGTATCGCCTTTTTGTCGTCGGTGTAGACGGTGGGATAGTCCCCGAACGGGAGGTCGAGCGACACGACGGGCTTGGTGCAGTTCCGGTGCAGATCTTCCCTGAGCTGATCGAGGACTGTATGTACCTGATCCTCGAACAGCGGCAGCGCTGCCACCAGGACGCCGTCCACGAGGTCGTAGTTTATCATGTTATATATGTTTATCTCACCACTGAGATAGTTCTTGTCGGGGTGGCAGACCTTCACCATCGTGGTGAATACCAGCAGGTCATAGCCGTACTTCGCACACTGGTCGCGGACGCCGAGTATCACGGACTGCGAATAATCCGAGCACGGGTCTGCTGTTATCAGTGCGAGCCGCCTGCGCGGGACGTGGTTGTTCATGGATATTCCCCCTAAATGCGCTGCTGACAGCGTTCATTTACTTGGTAGAGATAGCAGTTTCGCGGCGGTCAGGTGTAGTCCACGGTGACGTCGCGATCGACCTCCTGCCCATTCACGGTCAGCCTGAGCCTGCCGTTGCGGATGGTCACGTTCCTGTCCGGGGCAAGGGTCTCCCTGCCGGACGAGCACCTTATGTCGATCTTTGTGTCCGAATCCGCCAGCAGCACGGTCGTGTCCTCGCTGAAACCGCCGAATACGAGAGCGTCCTGACCGATCGCATCGACCCGCAGATGTGAATCGCAGATCTCGATGACGGAGCTGCCGTTAAGTGATCCGAAGCAGGTGGAATTGTCCGCCATTATGCTCAGCTCTGAACCGGTCTCGCTCGTGCGTATAACAGCCATGCTGCCGTTGAGTGTCCCCACGGCTGAAAGGTGCTTGCTGTTCGTTGTGAGGTTCACGGCGGTCTTGCGGATAGTGATGTCGGCGTTGTTCTCGAGCGAGCCTATCAGCACGCCGTAGCTGACCGAGACTTCAGCCTCGATATGGCAGTTGAGCAGCGCAAGCTTCACCTCGCCCGTCAGTGCGCCGATAGCGACGCAGGTTTCGGTGTTGATTCGGAAATTGTATTCGCCGCGTTCGATCTTTATCGTCCCGCCGAGCCCTGAGCCTATGCATATGCTCTTTTTGCCGCGGCAGGCGATGTTTACCGCGCCGTCCTGCTCGAAGATCATCTCTCCGTGGCGCGAATAGTGCGTATTGCCTATGCCGTAGCTCTCGGCGGCGTTGAGGTCGAGATTGAGCGAGCCGTCGCCCTCGATGACGAGCCTTGCCGACTCCGGCACCATTATGCCTGCTTCAAACAGCGTGTTTGAGCCGACCAGCACGAGCGTCACGCTCGAATTCTCCCCGAGCTCGATACATGGGCGGTTCTTCACGTTCGAGAGATAAACGTCCTCAAGGGTCACGCGGCCCTTGTAGTTCGGTTCGATACGGAGGTGGATATTCGTCTTCATCTGCGGAGTGCCGATGATGGAGATGTCCTTATATACCATTTCATCGTGTCCGATGACGATGTCCGTACAGCCGTCCCTGCTGAGCTTTGCGAGGGAGACGCGGTTTGTCTTTCCGGCGACGTAGATGTGCTTTGTGTTGCCGTCTATCTTCTCCTGATGATACTGCCTTATCTCGCTCCTGAAACGGTCGTCGATCTGGCGGGCGACCTTCGCGGAGGGGCGTGCTATGTAAAAGCCCTGTATCAGGTCCGCGCCGAGGTGTATCACGGTCTGGAGCTCCTCAGCGGTCTCGACGCCCTCGGCGAGAGCCTTTATGCCGTTGTCGTGGCAGAAGTCGATAATCTCGCGGACGAAGTGCTGCTTCTGCGGGTATTCGTGGATATCGCTGAGCAGCGAGCGGTCTATCTTGACAAAGTCCGGCATATAACGCAGGAGGTTGCTGACGTTTGAATAGCCCGTGCCGTAGTCGTCTACAGCGATGTCGATGTGAAGACGCTCGAAGTAGGACTTGAGCTTCTCGAGCTCGGAGTCCTTTAGTTCAGCCTCCTCGGTGAGCTCTATGACGACCCTCTCAGCGTGGGCTGCAAGGTAGCCGTCGAGCTCAGACATTGCTTCCTCACCGACGCTGACTCCGGGTATGCTGTTGATGAATACCCTTGTCCCGCGGAACATATCCTCGTTCTCGTCGATTATGCGCAGTACGTTCAGGAAGGTCGCGCGCTCGACATCGGAGAGACGCTCCTGCATTGCCGCGTACTTGATTATCGACAGGGGAGAGATCTTGGTGTCTGTGCGTGAGCGCATGAGGGCTTCGTATGCGTAGACGCTGCCGTCGTGTGCGCTGACTATCGGCTGGAAGTAGTAGTCGAGCAGGTTTTCGTCGAGTATGCGTGATACGAGCCTGTACTGAGCCTTTTCCTCGTCGCAGAGGCTCTCGTAGGCGTGGTTCGCGACGGTGAACTTGCTGCTGCGGAAGCGCTCAAGCTGCTCCTGCATACCCTTCAGCACGAGCTCGCGGCGCAGTACCTCGAATCCCCTGCATACTGAGCCGAGCCAGCGGCGGTACACTCCGTCGTAGCTGCGCAGCTCGCTGCCGTAGCTTATGACAGTGTAGCCGAAGCACTCGTTCTCGAAGAAGAAAGGCGTGAAGAAATACGCTGCGGGTGATTCGCGCTCCTCGTAGAGCTCGGGCAGCATCTCAGAGGTGGCGAAGACCTCGTCGAGCCCGGCGATGTTGTTCCTGCGGTCGCTGCAATAGCGTATCGCGTGTATCATTTTTTTCGGATATCCGTTGTTTTTCAGATGTACACCCTGATATGAGCTGTTCCACTCAGCCGCCAGACAGAGGTGGAATTCCTTTGCTCCGCGCAGCTGATATGCGTAGGAATAGACTGTTTCGATGAATTCCTGTATATCGGTCTGCGAGATGAGATTCTCGTCCATTGTATTGAAAACGGAGTCGTACTGTTCCTCGGAGATGTCAGTTCCCCACGTATCGCGGCGGACGCTGTGTGCGGGCATGGTCTCGCAGCCGCACCCGCAGCTCTCTCCGAGCAGTATGCCCGGCTTCAGCTTGAATGACTCCGGCACCCTGCCGTTCATTCTGTCCGTCAGGAAGTTGAAGGCGTACTCACCGAATTCCTCCGCAGGTATGAGTGCGGAGGTGATAGGCTTGGGGCTGGTCTGTCCCTCAAAGGTCGAATCATAGCCGACTACGGCGATGTCCTCGGGGACTCTCACCCCGCGCTCTGTGAGAGCCTTGCATAGCCCGATCGCCATCTGGTCGTTCGCGCAGGCGACAGCGTCAGGGAGCTTCTTTTCATCCTCAATCAGTTCAGCGGCACAGATCTCACCGCTCTGGTACCAGAAGTCGCCGAAGAGTATGCGCTCCTCCTGCACGGGAAGCCCGGCGCGCTCCATTGCGTCGCGGTAAGCCTGAAGGCGCTCCTTGGAGTGCTTATGCCATTTCTTGCCGCATATGTAGGCGATATCGCGGCACCCGTGTACCTCGATGAGGTGGGTGATGAGGTCAAAAACTGCGGAGTAGCAGTCCGTGCATATGCTCGGGAAGAGCTCGCTCTCTTTTTCAATGACGACGATAGGATTGCCGAAGATAGTTTTGAGATGCTGCTCAAGGCTACTGGCGGCGTTCTCGGTCTGTATGCTGTCCTTGAGGATAACAGCTCCGTCGAACTTATCCGGCGACATCAGCGAGAATATGTTGGATTCGCCCTGTTCACGCTCCGGCGTATCCTGGTATTTCTTGTACATCGAGAATATGCAGACGTCATACCCTGCGGAAAAGGCGTTCCTGAGGAAGCCGCTGATAAATCGGCTCTGGTACGATTCGTCAGCCTGTCCGACGAACAATGCAATGCGTTTCCTTCGATCCATAGCGTGGGTTCCTTTCTTTTACCGCGTGCCCGCTGCGGTAAAGATGAAGATTTTTATGAAAGGCAGGGCATTCCGCACCTGCACTGAGTATTCGCGCATACAGCATTTTCTAATATTCCATTTTACATTATACCACATTCCGCCGCGGATTTCAAGTGCATATCTTTATCCTGCGGGGATATTGCATTTTCGCGCCGAACGTGGTAGAATAAATAAAAAACGAGGTGGATAATCATGCGTGAGATCATCGACATTTCGCAGGAGGTCTTCTCCTGCAGGGTTTTCCCGGGGGATCCTTCTCCGGATAGACAGCAGATCATGAGTACGGACAGCGGCGATGTCTGCAACCTGACCGCATTTTCGATGTGTGCACACAACGGCACTCACATCGACGCACCATACCATTTCCTCAGCGGCGGGAAGACCGTCGATGAGCTCGGGCTCGGGCCGTTCGTGGGGGAGTGCTTTGTTGCGTGGCACGAAGGAGAGGTCTCTGCTGATGACGCTGCTGATATAATGAAAAAAGCCCGCGCAGCGGGTGCGTCCGGGCGCATCCTAATCGCGGGGAGGGCGGTCGTATCTGCCGGTGCTGCGAGGACGTTCGCGGACGGGGGAGTGCTTCTGCTCGGCAACGAGAGCCAGACTGTGGGTCCTGAGGACGCGCCTATGGAGGTGCACCTCATTCTCCTCGGAGCGGGGACAGTTCTCCTTGAGGGGATAGTTCTGACGGGCGTCGCGGAGGGGAGGTACTTCCTCAGTGCTGCGCCGCTCCTGCTCGGAGGCTGCGACGGGGCTCCCTGCCGCGCGTATCTGATAAAGGAAGACTGAAATGACCGGGGACAGTCCTGACCTGATGTGACTGCAAAAGGAAACTGCCATACGGTCTGTATGGCAGTTAAAATGAGAAATATTGGGGAATTGGGAACGTGAAATTGATTGGGTATTTGCTTAAGAATTATACTGAGCGCGCGAGCCTCTGAATGCTCCGCCGGACTCGCTGTCTGCTGTCTCTTCCTCGGAGATTTCGTCAGCGGTTTCGTCGGACGCTTCGTCGGTGAACTTGCAGAACTTGTCGCTGCGGCGTGCGGACCAGTCGAACTCCTCGAAGCTCTTCTCCTCGCCGCCTCTGAACGACGACCAGTCATAGCCGGTGAAGTTCTCGTCCTTTTCGCCGAAGCCGGACCACTCTCTGCCGCGGAAAGCCTTGTCGTTCTCGCCGCCGAATTCGGACCAGTCATGATCCTCGCAGCTGAACTCAGGCTTGTTGAGATCCTTTGCACGGCAGCCATTCTCGCGTCCGCGGATTGCGAACTCGGGAGCTTCTGTCTCGTCGGTCTCGACTGCATCGTCGGCTGCCTCGGTGGGCTCAGCAGGCGCTTCCTCGTCAGTCTCGGCAGCTTCCTCAGCCTCGGTCTCGGGCTCTGCTTCGTCGGACTCAGCTGTCTCAGCCTCGGCGGGCTCCTCCTCGGTGATGATCGCCTCAGGGAGATATACGGCAGTCTCGTCCTTGTCCTTTACGAACCGCTGACCAAACTTGAATGCGCCTTCCTCGAGCTTATCTGCTGCCCACGAGAGCGCCTTCGGCTTTGTGTGTCCGCCGTCGGTTTCCTTGTTGCAGGCAAATGCTGCTGTTCCGATAGTTGAGAGCGAAAGCGTAGATGCAGCTGCGATGATCGAGATCGCCTTTTTTGTAATATTCATACTGAACAACTCCTTGTTGATAAACAATTTGTACCTGTTTACATGGTGATGTCTGAACATTTTTACATTAAGGTAGCGTTCCGGACCGCCGCTTTTATGCTGCGTTTTGTTCTTACATCTACAGTTTACGGATCATGTTTTTCAAAAGCGGGGTCTGCGGATAAAAAACACCTGCACGCATTTTTCAGTGCGCGCAGGTGCTTTTGTTTATTCGGTTTCATCCATGTTTTCTGTTTTTTCTGTTTCTTCTGTCTCATCGGTGGTGTCATCCGGTTGGACGCATTCAGTGCCGTGCTCGCAGCTGAAATAACTATCCCGTCCGGTGTCGTATGTGCAGATGTCAGTGCCGCCGCATTCGCTGACCTCTTCCCGCTCGCAATAGCTGTAGAACCTGTACCCGCTCCAGCCGGTGAACCAGCTGTTCCAGCTGCTCTCACTGCTCGTGTCGCAGTCGTCCTCGCTGTACTGGCAGATGTCTTCGTCGTCATCGTCCTGACCGTACCTGCCATACCCGTCTGACCAGTCATGCCTGCGGTTGTAGGGCTGATCGGTGTCTTCGGAGGTGCTGCTCTCGTTTTCTTCCTCATCGGTGCTCTCTTCGTACCAGTATCCGTGATCGCCGCTGCCGTGCCAGTTCTCGTTTCCTTCCCCGGACTGCCCTGTGTATGTTTCGGGGTCATGGTACGGGTAAGCCGACTCAGCCTGCTGTTCATCAGCGGGTGTGGACACCGTGCTGTTCGTGACAGCTTCGGTGTCAGCGGCAGGAGTTTCAGCCGTTTCGGTCATGGAGCTGTAGCTCTGAGTGCTGTTTGCCGCTGTCTCAGGCTGTGCGGAGGTCGCCTGAGTGGAGACGGTAAAGTCGCTCCTGACCTGCACGGAGCTGTCGTACTTCTGGATATCGGTGTTGATCGGGTAGCTCCCGAGCCTGCCGAGGAGCTCGGTGCGGTAGCTGTCGTAGACACCGCTCTCTGGTGCGTCGATGTAGAACGAAACAGTGTCGCCGCTCGAGATGTAGCCGTAGGAAATGGAAAGCTCCACAAGCTCATCCGAGACGGTCGCTTTGTCCTTGCCCTTGTACGAATATCCGCTGAGCAGCGCCTCGCCGTTTTCGTTGAGAGCCTTGACGGAAATGACTTCGCCCTTGTTGTTGATCTCCATGCACACGGAAGCGTTCGCTGACATGAAGATCGTGGAGCCTGCGGAACGGTCAGCGCTGCCCATGTACAGGCGGTAAGCGCCGAAGATGAGCAGGCAGGCTGCCGCAGTCGCTGCGGCTCTTCTCACGGTATGCATTATAGCCGACCGGTTGCCGCTCGTCTTTTCTGTTTCCATGAGGACAGGCGATTCTACGGTCTGGCCTACGCTGTAGTGCAGGTTCGCGGCGTAGACGAGCTCAGCGTTCTCGTCGAGCAGTATTGCGTATGCCGGGTGACATTCTGCAACTATGTATCTCATCTTTCCGCACCTCCTTTCAGCGTCTGTATGATATGTTCCTGTATGGTCTCGAAGCCGCCGCTGAATATCAGCAGCACGACGGCAAGGTAGCGCCTGTGTCGTTCAAGCGTTTTTCTGGATTCTCCTGTTGCCTGCGCGATCGCGGAGAGCGGTATGCGCCTGGTCCGCAGGAAATCTTCGATGATGCCCGGCTCGGATCTCGCGAAGTCCACCGCTTTGCGGCAGGCTTCAAGTGTCCGTTTCTGGTGAGGAGAGTTCTCTGCGGCATCGCTGAGCGTTATGCCCAATACGCTCAGACGTTCCGTGAGCTCGGCGAGCTCCTGATGAACTGCCTCCCGTTCCTCGAGTTCATCATACGGGCGCCCCTTGTCCTCGATGATCTCTGAAAGAACTGATGATCCCTCATTATCTCCCGCAGGCTGGTCGAGAGAGACGACTCCCAGTTTTCGTCTCTCCCGGCGGCTGTTGTCGATGAGCCTGCGTTTGATGTTGACTGATGCATATTTCAGAAATGCCCCCTTAAACCGCGAATAACTCCGTATCGCCTCATAAAAGGCGAACATAGCGATGCTCAGCTCGTCGTCGCTCTGCGACGGCTGCCGTCCGGTAAACTTCGCCGTCTCAGACCTGATAAACGGCATATAAGCTTCAATAAAGCTGTCAGCAGCTTTATTGTCCTTTTTCGCAGCGTATACCTGCGTCACTATTTCATGGGAGTCCGAGGGCATAGGGAATCAGTCCTTTCACTGTATAGTATACGGTGCATAAAAGTGTTTTCCGGGGTCTTGCGTTAAAGAACGTGATTTTTTCAGAGGAGTTTTTACTCCCGTATTATATCACATCGGCTCAGGGGAGTCAATCAGGTCCGCATACAAAAAATCCGTGCCCCGGAATTGCGGAGCACGGATATTTCATTTACACCGGAGGTTCTTCCTCTGATTCTTTTTTCAGCTTCAGCAGGAACTGATCAAGCGTCAGATCCGGGTCTTCAACGCTCATGGCATTGAAAACAAGTATCAGTGATGCGTCAACTGAATCCACGAGGCCGTCCCCGTTGATGTCAGCGAGTGCGAGCTGCTCGGGAGTGAGCGTTTCAACGCCGTCTGCGTGAGAAGCATTGTAGACGAGTATCAATGAAGCGTCTACGCCGTCTATCATGCCGTCGCCGTTAATGTCGCCGAACTTATCCTCAGCGGGAGTTGTTTCGATGGGCGTGGTCCCGGTAACTGTGCTTGAAGATGTCGCAGTTGCCTCGGCTGTGCTCGTCGAAGACTGTGAAGCCGTCACGGACTGTGTTGCAGAGGCTGTCTGCGGAGCCGTTACTGTTACTGTAGTTGTGGAAGTAGCCTTAGCTGTCGAAGAGGTCTGTGTCGCAGACTTTGTGGTCGTAGCCGACTGTGTTGCAGTTGTGGTAGAAGTAGCCTTAGCTGTCGAAGTGGTCTGTGTCGCAGACTTTGTAGTCGTAGCAGACTGTGTTGCAGTTGTGGTGGAAGTAGCCTTAGCTGTCGAAGTGGTCTGTGTCGCAGACTTTGTAGTCGTAGCAGACTGTGTTGAAGTTGTAGTGGAAGTAGCCTTAGCTGTCGAAGTGGTCTGTGTCGCAGACTTCGTGGTCGTAGCAGACTGTGTTGCAGTTGT
>JAEELF010000007.1 GCA_016288815.1 Ruminococcus sp. | reverse complement strand
TCAGCGACGATCAACTTGCTCAGCTGCAGCTCAACAACGGAGAATGTAAGGTCAGCGATATTGCCAACGAGATAAACCGCATTATTGCAGGAAATGAGACCAAGAAGTTTCAGGCGGTATGGATAAACGACTGGCTGGAGAGCATTGGTATGATGACCAAAAACGCTGATGGTCATCGCATTGCAACAAGTGAGGGTGAAAATATCGGTATCACTTCATGCCTAAAAACAAGTAAGAAAGGATATGATTATTATCTGAATCTGTATTCGGTTCAGGCACAGACATTTATCTATGATAACCTGAGAGCGATTATTGATCATCATTATGACCAATAATAAGTGATTACAGCGTAAAATAGCCGTTTTACATATGCCATCTATTTAGTTATGCCCAGACAGAAACGCCCGTCACAGAAGTGACGGGCGTTTTCTTTATTCATCAAAAAACGAGGAGAGCCGTATGTACCGGAACGGCCCTCTGCTTGAAAGGTCGTTGAGATCTGCCGCAAGAACAGTCAAGCTGCATCAATAACCAATCACACAAAAAGCTCCCGAAAGAACGCACTTTCGGGAGCTTTTCCACATCTTACATGATTTATTCCTTCACGAGCACCGCTGCCCCGCAGCCCTCGAGAGTTACCTCCCCGGAGCAGCTCCTGCCGGACAGTATATCCGTATAGTCCCCGCCGAGCGCGACCGTCTGCTCCGTATCGAGGAAATTCTGCACGAAGATATAGTCCGTGCCGTCCCCGCCCTGCCTGAGCGTGACATTCACCCCCGCAGGGATACCGGTATCCAGTGCACGCTTCAGCTGCGGAGCGACATCGCCGATAAAGACATCGAAGAACTCCATCGGAGCGTTCGCCGCAACGTGGTAAGCCATACCGCTGCCGAAGCGGTTCGCCGTCACAGCGGGCTTCCCCTTGTAGAAATCGCTGCCGTAAACCGCAAGCACCTCGCAGGTCGTCGGACGCAAGACCTCGCACAGCTCCGTGAGCTCAAACTCCCGACCGCTGTAGACCGTCGAATTCGCCTCGCCGTCATAGAGCGAATCGGTCTCCTCGACCCAGTACCCCATGACATCGGACAGCTTCTCCTCCGTCGCCTCGCCGAGGAAGCAGAGATCGTTCTCCCCGACGATACCGCTGAACACCGTAGAGATGAGCGTACCGCCGTTTTTTACGAACTCCCTCAGCCTGTCGCTGAAACCGTCCCGCCAGAGGTAGAGCATCGGCAGCACGACCAGCTTGTACCGCGAGATATCGGAATTTTCGTTCACGATATCGACATTTATCCCGTTCGCCCAGAAGTAGTGATAGCACCGCTGGATGGCGTCGAAATAGTTCAGCCCGGCATTGCGCGGGCCCTGAGCCTTATCGAGCGCCCACTTGCTCTGCGGCTCATAGATGATAGCCGCCTCAGCAGGAGTTGAGGAGCCGTAGATACGCCCGGTGAGCTTTTCGAGCATCTCCCCTACCTCAGTGACCTCGCGGAACGTCCTCGTATCGGACGTACCGGTGTGCGAGATGACCGCCGAGTGGAACTTCTCAGCGCTGCCGCGGCTCTGACGTATCTGGAAATACATTGCTGAATCCGACCCGTGTGCGATCGCGTTGAGGATCGCGAGCCTGTGCATACCGGGCTTTTTCAGCTTAGAGATACCCCTCCAGTTCGTCGTCGAGGGCGTGCACTCCATAAGCAGGAAGGGCTTTCCCTTTATCGACCTCATCATGTCATGCGACAGGCTCTCGTTCATTGCGATGACCTCGTTCCCGCACGGCGCGTGCCACTCCGGGTAGCTGTCCCACGAGATGACATCGAGCGCCTCCCCGAGCTCAAAGTAATCGAGCCCGTCGAAGTACATTCCCATGAAATTCGCGGTCACAGGTATCTCAGGCGCAGCGCTCTTTACAGCAGCTATCTCCGCCTTCATGAAATCCACCGTCTGATGAGTGACGAATCTTTTCCAGTCGAGATCGAGCCCGTGAACAGCAGTCTCACCCTTGTACGAAGGCGGCTCTATCTGCTCCCACGACGTATAGGTATGCGACCAGAAATGCGCCCACCACTCGTGGTTGAGCCTGTCGAGCGAGCCGTATTTTTTCTTCAAAAACTCACGGAACGCCTCCCTGCACATCGGGCAGCGGCAGTCCCCGCTGAACTCGTTCGAGATGTGCCACATGATAACGGCCGGGTGCGAGGAATATCGCTCAGCGAGCTCAGTGTCGATGATGCGGACCTTCTCGCGGTACACCAGCGACGTGAAGCAGTGGTTGTGTCTTCCGCCGAACATAGCCCGCGAACCGTCCTCCCAGACGCGCAGCACCTCGGGATACTTGTCCGCGAGCCAGTGCGGACGCGCCCCGGAGGGCGTTGCGAGGTCAACATAAATGCCCGCTTTCCAGAGCCTGTCGATGATATCATCGAGCCAGCCGAAGTCGAAGCAGCCCTCCTCGGGCTCGAGCCGTGACCACGCGAAGATACCGAGGCTCACGCAGTTGATGTGCGCCTGTTTCATGAGGGTAATGTCGTTTTCGAGCACGTCCGGGTAGCCGAGCCACTGCTCGGGATCGTAGTCCCCGCCGTGCAGCATCTGAGGGAACTTAGGTGTGATAACGTTCATAAAAAAACTCCTTTTTGATGCGTGAGACAGCGCCTCCTGTCACCGCATATTTGTTATATTATACCCTACCCCGCCGCAAAAGTCAATCCTTACGCGGAGCCCGCGCTGGCGGACACGTTCCGCTTGCTCCGCTCGCTCACTCTTAACAACGCCCTTACCCGTACATCGCATACGGCGCATTTGTAAGGGCGGATATCATCCGCCCGACCTTGCAGGCATCAGGTATCAGGTCGCAGGGGACGGCGTCCACGGCGTACCGCGTTTTACGCAGCACCTTGCCAGCGACACCGGAGGTGTTCGCTGAGGAAGAAAACGACGGCAGGGGTGGAGTAAGGGGAAAAGGATCTCCAAAGGGAAAACCGCACAGGGGCGGGGACAGCCGGCATAATATCAACGTCCCCGCCCTGTTGAGGTTGTCCCTTTGGCGGGGACGACCAACGCAAAAAACGGTAGGCGCCGGAACGCCGCCCCTACAAAAAAACGCCGCAAAAAATTCCGAATTCCGCATTCCGAATTTCGTATTAAAACGCAACGCCGCCCCTACACCCCACTAAAAAAGGCCCCCGGAGCACTTTCCGGAGGTCTTTTCGTTATACACATTCAGACGAGGTCATCGAATTCGAGGACGCCCCATTTTCCGTCGAACTTCGCCCACGCCTTACCGTTGTGGACAGGACGCACATCATCGAGGATACCGAACTCAACGACCACATTCCCGTCAAGATCGAGGTAGCCGCACTCGCCGTCTATCTTCGCAGCGATGTAGCCCTCGGTCGCGCAGAAGAGCACTGCCTTCCCGCGGGTATTTTCGGCGGAATCGTAGTCGTCGCTGTCATCGAAGAACGCAGTTGCCGGCGACCACCACGGAGTCAGATCGAGGTTGCAGCCGAACGGCTCGAGACCGGACGCAATGAGCTCTCCATAGGAATCATAGATATCCCACTTCTTCATATCGTTGGAGAAAGCGACCGTTTTATAGCCGGACACATCATATCGTTCCCCGACAGCGCCGGAGTATGTGCAGACTCCATAGCCGTTCGAGTAAACATACTTGTAACCGTCGGTCACATATCCGAAGGAATCGTTATAGAGATAGAACTTTTCGTCCTCCGCAGAGGAACCCCCTATGCCGTACTTTGCAGGAACATAGTCTATCTTCTGCACGACATACGAGGTATCGGGGCCGTCCGTGATCGCCTCGGGCTGTTCGTAGCCGACATTACAGTATCGGTACAACTCATCGTCGTTCTCGTCGATGAAATATGTCATCGACCATGTACCTATCCCCGGCTGACCGAAAGCCTTTTTCTGCTCAACTATCTCCCATTTTCCCTTGTCGCTGGTATTATAGTTCTGTGCGAACATCGTATCGCCGGACTTCGAGTCATACACCGCGATAAAGTCGTCCAGACCGTAGAAGTCACCGCCGTTGAAGCTGTCGTACTCCGGCCCCACGACTATCTCGCCGTCATAGTCTATGAGACCGTACTTGCCGCCGCTCTCGATATAAACATACGGACACGAGTACCCCGCCCCGAACGAGAACTTATCGCCCACGATGATATCATCAGCTTCTATCGTGGGGTCAACTACCCACTCAGCGCCGGTGATGCCATATACAGCCTCCCCTCCGGAATTCTCAGCCTTTTCCGCCTCTATGTCTGCAATGACCTTATTCACGCAGTCCGCGTAAGCCTGTGCACCTCTATCGGTCGGGTGCATGGAGTACGCACTGCCTATACCGTCCTGCTCAAGGTCCTCATCCTGCTTTGAAAAAGTTATCTCGCGAATCCACGGGTCATCGGAATACGCCTCATGTCCGTCAAATTCCTCCTCAACATCAACAAAGACAATTTGTGAATTATCCATGCTGTCGATAAGGCTGCTTATACGGATATTGAATGCAGTTATATTTTTATTAACTGTTTGCGCTTCGTACTGACTTATCAGAGCTCCCTTGCCAGACTGCTCAAACAGCTTGGGATATCCTGCAACGATCAGATACGCATCATCACCTATATGCCTTAGCACAGATTCGTATACGCCCTTGATATTTGGACGATAGCAGTCATCCCATGATTCCCATATCTTGGTTATCATTTCATCTATTTTTTTGCTTCCGGGATCCAGATATGAGCTTCCCACACAGCACTTTACGATCTCAACAAATCCGATATCATTTCCGCCGATAGTCATAGTAACATAATCCACTGTATCGCCATTTGCTTCTACAGCATCAAAAATATCAAGCTGACGCGGCAGATTATTATCGTCGTTGTCGATAACTATATCCAACTCTATCAATTCACTGCCGATATATGACGCATAAAACCTTTTGCCGTCATTTTCTATATATTTGCCAGAATATCCCGGCTCATAACTTTTCAGGTATACGGGAACGGTTTTCTGCTCCTTCCGTCCCCATTCATTTTCAACGGACACTACTTGTGTACCAAGGAAAACATTAAAATCTTTCGTCTGGTTTTCGTAAAAATGTATAGTCTCAGCTCCTGAAGAAGCCGCAAAATACCACCTGCACTCATCATACCATTGCTGATCTTCTCCCGTGACCTTATAATCCGCCATTGCCCCGGGAACGCCCGGCACCTTTATCAGACCCGGCCAGCTCAGCTGCGAGCGGTGCGCGAGCCAGTCCTTGCAATTCACCTTTTCCTCCCACGAGAGATCCTGCCCATAGAACGGCTCAATGCCCTCGCCCGACGAATACGAATCCCCGAGCGATACAACGACGAAGGGCTTTTTTGTCTCCGCCGTCTTTGATGACTTCGCACTTACAGACGTCCTCGGGAAAGCCGGTGCCGACAGGAGCGTGACGCACGCAGTCACCGCACATAAAAACCTGGCTATACCCTTTCTCATAGCTTCTCCAACTCCTCTGCCGTATATTTTTCGAGCGTCTCAGCGTTCACCTCATCGACCACGACGAGCTCCACGACTGACTTTTTCGGCACAGTCGTGTAGAACTTGTTCTCCGAATCGTCATAGCTCACCAGCCTGTCGCTCTCGGAGAGGATTATCTCATGGTCGAGCTCCGCCTCATAGATATACGATACCGGGCAGGCATAGACCTCACCGCCGATGAAATACACCGTCCAGACGTCGCCGTTCTCGGTGACGTACATCGTCTGATACATCGGAGCCTTGTCGTCGGAATCCTCCGTCGCTTCGGTATCCCCGAGGTACTCGCCGCTCACGTCGAAATAATAGGTGAGTTCCCTCTGGTCGAAGCCTCTGTCCTCAGCGTCCCCGACCGCCTCCGAAGCGGAAATGACACCGTCGTATTCGTCGGCGCTGTCCACGGAGACTATCTCCTCCGAGCTCTCGTTGTAGTAATCATAAGCGGAGAGATCCGTAACGGGCTGACTGTCCTTTTTGGACAGCTCCGCGTCCTCATTCTTGTTCGCGCACCCCGAAAGGAGCGCAGCGGCTGCCAGAACAGCAGCGGCAGAAAATAACTTCTTCATAATAACTCCTATAGCAACGGACGACCGTGAAAAGTCGTCCGCAAGGTTTATCTGTTCTGATTCTGGAAAGGATTTTCCGGGTCGTAATATGGCTGACCCGGCTGCTGCGGCTGAACAGGTCTCTGCACCGGCTGCTGAACAGGACGCTGCTGAGCCTGCTGCATCTGCTGCTGGAGCTGTACCGGTCTCTGCTGCGGAGCGCTGCCGAACATCTGCTGCTGGATAGACTGCCCGCCCCCCTGAGGAGCCCTGCTCTTAGCCTTATCCTTGACAGCGAGGATCTTGCCGATTATAACGAGCAGCAGGAAGCCTCCGAGCACGAGGTACACCCATATCGGAAGTTTCGCGAACACCTTATGGAACAGGTCCGCCCTCTCGAGGGTGTAAATGTTCTCGTCTCTGGTCGCGATGATAGTCTTTCCCTCGTCCCTGAGCTTGAGAGTGACAGTATCCTTGACGCCGTATGAGCCGGTCACCGTGAAAGTAATAGTCTTGCCGCTGCGCTGAACGTCCGATACCTTATATTCGCGTGCGTTCTCGGAATAAGTAACGTCGTCGCCGTCGATCTTGACCTCACACAGCAGGCTTACTCCCCCGTTCTGCTCTATAGTATTATACGCTCCCGTGAGAGCTCCGCCGTATGTATCTACCTCCGCCTCGACGCAGTCCCACTTGCCGTCGAAGCCCTTTTCGCCGCACCCTGTAAAGCACAACATCATCACGCCGAGCAGCGCGATGACAGCAAAGAACCTACGCATACTGTGAGCCTCCCGGATCAGCCGTTGAAGGGGTTCTGCTGATCCTGCGGCTGCTGAGCGGGGTCCTGCGGCTGCTGAGCCTGAGTACCCGCAAATCTGTCCGCGAGGTTCTGCGGGCCCTGCTGCTGATACTGCTTGTTCTTCCTGTGAGCAGCAATGCTGTTGAAAGCGTTATCAACGCCCTGACTGATCTTTCTTGAAATAAACCTCTTGAGCAGATAGATCGGTATAGCGATGATGAGCAAAATAATAATAAAGCCAAAACTTTCCATAAATATATCCTCCTGTTATCAATAATGTGTCTTGAAGTTGATAGCCTGAACGTTGACCTGGGTCTGCGGATCGAACTGAACGAAGGTCTTCTCGATCGCGGTCAGCAGGAAATTGAGATCCATCGACATTCTTGCGAGCTGCATACTCTCAGTGCGGCCGCCGCTCGTATAATTCGAGAGCCCGAACGAGAACATCATCGAGCCGTCGTCAGACTGAAGACGAACGAGCGAAGCGCTCCACTGTCCCCTGTTTCCGTGGTAGACCACGGAGCTGTTGTAGTTACCCGAGAACGAGCACACCTGAGTCCTCTTGACAGCCTCGGAGAGCGCATTGAAGAAAGCGTCCTGATCCTGGATATTCGCCTTGAAGAACTCCTTGTCCTTGTAGAAAGAAGGATTTCTCTTGATGAGATCGCCGGAAGCGAGAGCCGCTTTTCTCTTTTTGCCGTCCTCAATGGCACCCGGCAGCGTCACAGCGAGCGTAATGCCAACGACAACGACGAGCAGTAAAATGATCCAACCCATTGCATAAACCTCCCATGACACAAAAAGTGTCAAAAAATTACAAGACCATTATACCATGCTTGATCCTGAAATGCAACACCTTTCGAGCATTTTTTCAACGAAACAAATATAAAAAAAGCACCATACACCGCCGAAAACCCCGCCCGCTGTCTCTCCTGGGGCACCGCCCTTTACAAATCCCGCGATAGGGTGTATAATAGGAGTACCGAAACGAAATCCCCGCCCGGAAATGGTGATACTGATATGAAAGAAAAAACAAGATTCCGCACGAGCAAGCTGCTGCTCATACTCGCAGTGCTGTCGCTCATCATCGCGACGACCGAGGGACTCATATACTACCAGCACGAGGAGCTTTTCTTCAAGCTGCTGCTCGTCCTGCAAAACGGCATAAACGCCTTCGCCTTCAAGCCTACGATAACCCTCAAGGACGCCATCGCCTTCATGCACAAGGACCCCACCCCTCTGAGGACCGGCGTCAGCTACGCATACGGCGTCGCAGTGTTCACAGCGCCGTACTGCACGTTCGCGTTCGTATACCGCACGCTCGAGAAGCTGCTGCGCTTCGTGTTCAATCTGAAGGGACGCCGCAAGTCCGAAAACATCGTGATCTTCGGCTACAACAACGAGGTCAGGAGCATGATCGCCAACTACGCCGCGTCCGGCGCAAAGGGCAGGAACATAAACATCATCACCAGCGAGGAGCTCACCTCCGAGGAGCGCTTCGGACTGAGCAGAAACGGCTGCCGCGTACACAGCTTCAACGTCCTGAAAGCCGACGAGGAGGAGCTGCACTACCTGCTGAAAAAAGCGGGCACCGACCGTGCTGACAACATCGTGATATTCGGCGAGAGCTCCGTGAGCAACTTTTCCGTGCTCCAGATGTTCAGCCTGAGGAGCGGCGACGGCGGATTCGTGCTGAAGCGCGGCGCGAAGATAACCTGCCGCTGCGAGGACGACAGCATAAACGAGCTCATCGCGGACTACTACAAGGTCGGCAAAAACGAGCGCTACGGCTACGACCTCGACATCGTCAGCCTCCCCGAGCTGCAAGTGGGCAAGATGTTCTCTGAAACGCCCCTGCACACAGTCTACCTCGACACCGACAAAAACCTCCGTGACTGGGACGTCAAAATGCTCATACTCGGCTTCGGCACGATAGGTCAGCAGACTCTCCTGCAAGCCCTCGACCTCAGCGTGGTACACAGCAGCAACAGCGTCGTGATAGACGTCTACGACAAGGACATCACCAGCAAAATGGAGATATTCACGAACCGCCTCAGCTTCGACACCTTCGTGCAGGACGGCAGCACCATACGTCTCTCGAAGAAGGCAGCGGACGGCAGCCTGACCATCAACTGCCACAACCTCAACGTAAAGTTCAGGGAGTTCATCGAAACGATAAAGAAGAGCAACGCCGACCGCCCCTACACCTACGCCGTCATCGCGATAGACGACGTGAGTACGGGCGTGAACTGCGCAATGCGTCTGGCGAACGTCTTCGGCAGCGCCGGCAGATCTAACGTCCCGATAATACTGCGAATGGATTCCGACCGCCGCCTCGCGAAGTACATAAACAAGAACGACCGCACCTTTTCCGGCGTCAGACTGCTGGAGGACAAGAGCCGCGTCCTTGACCTCGACCTCATACTGAGCAAGGACATCGACCGCGTTGCGAAGGATTTCCACTGCTTCTACTCAGGCATCATGGTACTGTCGCGCGACGAGGAAGCGTGGAAGAGCGAGGAGCGCACCGCCGACGAGCTCTGGACGAGCACCTCGCTGTTCAAGCGTGAATCGAGCAAGGCGCTCGCCGCACACGAGTATGTGAAGCGCGTGGCAGTGGAGCGGCTGGCGAAGGAGCTCGGCATAAGCGACATCGACGCGAAGATAGACAGTCTCATCGGCGAGAACGGCAGCCTGATGAAGTACGACGGCAGGATGTGGCGTCTGACGGGCACGGAGGAGGAGCTCGTGCAGGGGCTCATGCAGGACAGCTTCGCGCGGGAGATAGCGTCACTGGAGCACAGAAGGTGGTGCTGCTTTGTGGCGTCGCAGGGCTGGAAGAACGGCAGTGAGCGCAGCGACGACAAGAAGGTGCACACCTGCCTCATGCCGTTCAGCGAGCTCGCAGCAGACGAGCGCGGCAGAACGACGATAAAGTATGATTTAATGTCACTTATGGCGCGGTATCTCCGCAACAAAAAGCTCTGAGTCCCCGCTTGCAGACACGTTGCATACGGAACACTTGTGCAGGAAACGCCGCCTCTCACAAAAACAATACCCACACAAAAAAGACCGCACCCATACAGGTGCGGTCATTATTATGCATTCATCTTATCCGGACGGTAACCGTCACATCACTCGGGGTCATACTTGGTGAACTTCTTGACCTTTTCGAGCTTCACCGATATACCCTCGTCCTCGAAAAGGAGGTATTCGCCGTCGATCTCAAGTGTCTCGGATCTGCCGTCAATAGTCAGCTTGACCGTATCATTCTTGAACTTCCATGTGCCCTCATAAGTTTCCGAAGCCGAATAAACGGGCGAAGAAAGAACGAACGAACCGTCCTCATCGAATTCAAACTGGAAAATGGCAGCGATCGGCACACCTTCATATTCACCGGTAATGGTCAGCCCCTCCGCAGTCATCGCACAGCACTCCCACTTTCCGACGATATCGTCCTTGGAATCTATCTCCCCGTCGTCATCGGACGCAGAGGATGTGGTCTTCTTGGACGACTTACTGCTGCTGCCGCTGTCGGAATTGATAATAGGAGCGATCACTGCGACGACTATCGAAGCGATCAGAACGACCGCCACAATGGCAATGATCACCCACTTTTTAGCGCCGCCCTTTTTCTTGGGCGCAGCCGCCGGGGCAGGAGCCTGAGCAGCAGTTCTTGCAGCGGGAGCGGCAGAAGAAGCGAACGGGCTCGCCGCATTCTGAGCAGACTGAACGCTATGCTGTATCTCCTCGGGCAGGTTGCCCTCCCCGTGGATATGCAGGTGATCTATGTAGGTGTTATTGGTGATGTTCTGAACATTTTTCCCGGTGATACCGGCAATGATATTATACAGTTCCTCGAGCTTGTAATCCTGCCTGCTGTAGTCGGCAGTGATCCAGTGCGCCCCGGTGAGGTAGTACTCGAACGAACCGGAAAGCTCCGTATCGTCGATCTTATAGGGCACAACGAAGATGTTCCTCTTGGACTCAGCGAGACTTACCTCCCTCGATACCTGATTTGAGCCGGCGCTGTTCGCGCTGTAGATAACGAGAAAGACCTTCGACGTAGTGATAGCCGTGCTGATAGATGCCGCCCAGTCGCTTCCGGGAACGATATCACGCGGCGCGATCCAGCAGCTCAGACCCTTTTCCTCTAAAAAAGAAACGACCTTTTCCGCAGCAGCCTTATCCTGCGTACTGTGGCTGATAAAAACATCTGACATAATTCAACGTCCTTTCCCTGTGAATTAGACATATAAACCACGTTTCATTATACCACACTGTTCAGCCCTTGTCAATACAAAGCGCACGAACTCCCCTCGCACCCGGAGCAAAAAAGGTCCCGGGCTGCCGAGTCAGACAGTCCGGGACCGTTCATTATCAGAGCTTGCTGTACCAGACCTGGAGCGTATCCGTTCCGTTGCCGGCAGCATAGACATTATAGCTGAGTATCAGCGAAGCGTCCACGCCGTCATAGAGGCCGTCGCCGTTGATATCGCTGACCGCCTTCTGTGCGGGAGTGAGGAACTCATCGACGCCGTTGGCATTCGCATAGAGTATCCACGAAGCGTCCGCACCGTCGATAAGACCGTCGCTGTTGGCGTCGCCGAAGAGCCCCTCCGCGTCAAGCGCCGCGAACGTATACCCGTACTTCTCTGCGTAAGCCTGTGCCGTCGAGCCAGACATACCGTATACTATAACGCCGTCACACGCCTTGTAGATAGCCTGATCGAATATATCGCATTCCGAGTTCATGACAGTGATAGACGAAAGAATGTCGCACGATCCGAACGCACCTAACCCGATACTTTCGACCCCGGCAGGGAAGGTCAGGGACGTGAGCTTTTTGCAGTAGAAGAAAGCGAAATCCCCCACGCTCTTCACGCTCTCCGGAATGGATACCGATTCGCAGACCCTGAACCCTTCAAAGTCATAACTGCCGACAGAGGTTATCCCCTCCTCAATGACGATTTTCTTGGCATACCACATATAATCGTCCCAATTGGGAATATCAAACATCTGCGAATGTTCGTACATATCCCCCGTGCCGCTCACAGTGAGCGTGCATGTCGAAGCGTCATAGCTCCACGTCGCATTGTCGCCGCACTTTCCGGAGGTCGGCTTTGTGGTCGCAGAAGCAGGAGCCGTCGTAGTCGAAGTAACGGTAGTCTGCGCAGCCGTGGTAGTAGTTGACGAAGCCGCCGCCGCCGTGGTGGTAGTAGTCGTCACCGTCGTCGTAGCAGTCGAAGTCGTCGTGGACGTCACCGGAGTGACCTCCGCGCCGCTCTTGGCGATAGTCTGATCGAAAACGCCGTCCCCGTCGGGGTCAGCCTTTGCGACGATGACCGTCGCGCTGTCCTCAACGAGCATTACCTTCGTGTAGTCCGTCGAGAAATTGAGCGTAGCGGTATCGTCATCGTTGTACGCGATGACGCTTATGTCGTGCAGATCATCGGACTCAAGGAAGTAATACCTTCCCTTGGTGGCGTCGAGCGACACCCTGGAAGCTCCCGAGCCCTCAATGATAACTGTATACCAGTCGGTAGTCTTGCTCGTGGACTCATTCTCAGTCATGGACATCTTGTAGCTCATATCGGAGCCCTTGAGCCCGACGAAACCGTCCGGCGCGAAGAGCGCATAGGTGCCGTTCTGCACCTCAGATATATACGCGAAGTCCGGGTAATCCATGATGAAGTCGAAGTTCTGCGGGGAGGAATATATCATCTCATAGGAAGCCGTCTCGTTCACGAACGACCTGAAATGTTCCAGCTGGTCAGCCGAGGGAGCGCCGTCATTGAAGTACGCAATCGCGGTCTGGTTGCCGCCGATCGCATCATAGGCGGGATTTCCCGTCCCCTCGACCTTATTGAAGCGCGGAGCCGCCGCAGGAGTGAACAGCGCAAGACCGGGCAGATATCTGCCCTTCATCTTCTCGTTCATCTCGCCCGTCATCGCGAGATCGCTGACGTTCCTTTTGGACGCGAATCTGATGATACGTCTGAGGAAGCCGTGCTCATTATAAGCGCAGCCGGCGTTCCAGTAGCATGACGACGTATACTCGACGCCGCCCGACGTATAGGTATAATTCTGATACGGGATGACCCAGCTGTGGTCATCGGACCTGAAATACAGGCAGCACTCGTCCGTGAGCATATTTTTGCCCAGACGGTTCGGGTCAGCGATGAGCACACGCCTGTCGTAGGTCAGTCCGGTAGTCTTATCGGTGTAATCGCAGTCCTCGACGCCGTAAGCGAGAACAGCGTGTCCGCCGGTCGAGCTTACCACCCTGTCGTCCACGGTGTGCTCGGTCCTGATGGCATAGCCGAGCGACACGATATGCCCGTCATTCACAACAGCATCGATGATATCGTCTATGTAGTCGTACTGCGGAACAGACGCCGGAACGGTCAGCATCGAATTGAAGCGCATTATCTGCGCATAGTACGGCACGTTCTGGATATTCTGCACGAAGTTGATGAGGGAGATCATCGCCTTTGAAGCGCTGTTGCCGTTGACTGTGCTCACTCCGCCGTACTGCGAGAGGTCGAGCAGTCCCTGCTTGACGAATATCTCAGAAGCCGTCATGCCGAAGCACGAGCCTCCCCACGAGGTATACTGCGACCGCGAGCAGCGGTACTTCATGATCTCGCGCTCGATATTTGTGAATTTGAAATCAGTGCAGAGCTTGTCGATGACCGCAGGGTCAACTGCATACCCCTCCGGGAAGCTGGTGCTGTTGTTGCTGAAATTCCAGTTGTCCTCGCCCCAGCTGAAAGCCGGCTGAGTCGTGACAGAGGGAGAGGTCGTCCCCGCAGAAGTCTCAGTCACCGAAGGAGCGGTCGTCGTCACCGTGACGCTCGGGTCAGTTACGTTCCATGTCACACTGAGCTCGTACTCAATATCGCCCTCGAGCTTCAGAGTACCCTTCCATATACCGGCAGTCCCGCAGGTATGGGCTATCCAGTCGTAAGTGCGCCGCGAATCGGTTTCCTCGCGGGTGACAGTATTCTTCACCCCGCCGGCAGGGTCGTAGATAGTACTTGTTTCAGTATAGCCGCCTACGTGGTAGTCGAGCCTCTCGCCGGTATCGAGGTCAGTCAGCTCAGAGCAGAGGTAATACTTAGTTCCCAGCGCGAAAGCCGATGGAGTTGTCCCCCACGCGCTGTCCGACACCCAGACGTGCAGATTGACGTGCGGCTTCTTGACATTATAGGTCCTCTCGAATGTACCCGAGAGCTCGCCGGAGATAGTAAGCTTCAGCGCAACATCCCCGATACTCTGCGGCGTGAACTTCACCCACCCCGAAGTACCCTTATGGTTTATCTTCTGATCGTTGTAGGTATAGTAATAATCTTTTTTGGACTGGTATTCCGCACTCGCGAGCTCCTCGCCGGAGGGATCCGTGAGACTTATCTCCAGCTTGAAATCCTTCTCCTCATCGGGCACACCGGTCTCCTTGTTGTACACCTCAAAGCAGAAGTAGTACGGAACGTTCCTGTGGTACACGCTCACCTGCTCGCCGCACACCTCGGTGATAGTGTCCGTGACCCAGTATCTGATCGAGTAACCGGACTCAGCCGCGTCAGCGAAAAGCGTCTCCTCCTGAACGGAACCCATCAGCCCCTTCAGCAAAGCGGGAGCCTTTTCCGGCGGAACGACGACCGCCGCCGCAGCGAGCACCGCCGACAGCAGCACAGCCGCAGCCTTCTTAAAAAATTTCATATAAACAACAGCCTCCTTACGTCAAAGATAGTGATGTCAGCTATAGTAGTATTTTACCATATACAGGAAGTAAAGTCAACACCGCTGCCTGCATACTCAATGTATATTCAAACCGATAATATACCCGCCGGTATATTTCAAAAGCCCCCGATGTGCTTAACATCAGAGGCTTTTCATCAGATATCATATAACTCCGCAAGGAGCTTCTCAGCGCTTGCGAGCTTGACGCAGATAACGAACAGCTCCATAGCCTTTTCCAGCTCGCCGAGCGAGGGATATGTAGGTGCCAGACGTATATTCCTGTCGTCGGGGTCGGTGTTGTAGGGGAATGTCGCGCCCGCACCGGTAAGCGTCACGCCGGCGTCCGCACAGAGCTGAACGATACGCTTCGCGCAGCCGTTGAGTGCATTGAAGGACACGAAATAGCCTCCCTCCGGCTCAGTCCAGGTGCCGATACCGAGAGGAGCGATCTCCTTTTTGAGTGTCTTACAGACGAGCTCGAACTTCGGAGCGATTATCGCCATATGCTTCTTCATGTGCTCGCGCATATTGTCGAACGTACCGAAGAACTTCACATGACGCAGCTGATTCATCTTATCGTAGCTGATTATGCTGATACCGAGGAACTTCCTGAGCGCCTCGACGTTCTCGCGGCTCGCGCCCATAACAGCGACGCCCGCACCGGGGAAAGTCACCTTCGAGGTCGAACCGAAGATGTACACGATATTCTCGTTGCCGGCCTTCTTAGCCTCATCGAGGATATTGAGTATGAGCTTCGGGTTCTCCGTGAGGTGGTGTATGCAGTAAGCGTTGTCCCAGAAGATACGGAAATCCTTAGCCGCAGGCTTGAGTGCCGCGAAGCGCTTTACAGTCTCATCGCTGTAGCAGATACCGTCGGGGTTGGAGTACTGCGGAACGCACCATATACCCTTGATAGAATCGTCCTCCGCAACGAGCTTCTCCACCATATCCATATCGGGACCTGTAGGAGTCATAGGAACATTTATCATCTCAACGCCGAAGAACTCAGTCACCTTGAAGTGTCTGTCATATCCGGGAACAGGACAGAGAAACTTAACCTTATCGAGCTTCGACCACGGTGTCCCGCCAAGCACGCCCTTGTTGAACGCGCACTGAACAGCCCAGAACATAGCATTGAGGCTCGAGTTGCCGAAAATGATGATCTCGTCGCTGTGAACGCCGATCATATCAGCGAAGAACTTCTTTGCCTCGGGGATACCGTCGAGCATACCGTAATTGCGGACATCAACGCCATTCTCGCTCATGAAATCGCCGTCATTGAAGACATCGAGCATACCCACGCTGAGCTCGAGCTGCTCCCTGCAGGGATTGCCTCTGGACATATTCAGGCTCAGGCCCAGTGACTTGAACTGCTCGTACTGCGCCTCGGTCTCCTTCTTGAATGCTGCGAGCTGATCCTTGTTCATCTCGGATAAAAACATTGCGGAACTCCCTTTCAAATACAAAAATATATTTTTGCCAAATTACAGTATACCACAGAGCCGCAGGATTTTCAAGTGACCGCAGTGACAAATATTGAAGTCATCTGCGGCGATTTTTTGGTATTTTCAGCCGTAACGAGCGGGAAACGGCGGATTTATGCACAATGTCCGCTCCTGTTCTTTGTGAATAATATATGAATTTTTAGTGTGCGTATTGACTTTTTAGTGTAGTTTAGCTATAATGTAAAGTAGATAAATATTGTGGGAATGGGAACATCTCAGATATGGAGGTCTTCACCATGAAAAAAATGATAAGCACTGTCATTTCGATCCTTACATCAGCAGCATTCCTCGTGCCTGCCAGCGCAATGAGCACCTACGCGGAGGTCTATGACATCGCCGAGGCCGGGAGCATCACAGCCGGAGAGACATACCTTCTCTCCGACCTTGAAGAGAGCGCACTGACGCCCTATACAGGGTCTTCCGTGCTCTCGAATTACTCCGACGGTATGCACCTTTTCAGGGACTGCCTTACCGACGGCAACAACCTTGCGGTCTACAGCGCCTTCGCCGAGCTCGCGGACCCCACAACGGAATCCTTCAGGGTCGATCTGCCCGAGACCGTCGTATTCGAGCTCAGCGCCCTGCCGACCTCGATAAAATACACCAGCGCCGACGCCGCGACCTACTCCGAAGCTATCCTCTCTAACTGCCAGCCCGGAATCGACGCCCTGCTGTTCGATATGCCCGAGATATTCTGGCTCGACGAAGCAGCGCTCGGCATCAGCCCGGCATACAGCTGGACAAGGAGCCGCACAGGCGTCTACACCGTCTCGGTCTACGCGATAACCTTCTCCCCCAGGTACGTCGAAGCCTACGGGAGCCTCAGCAGCGTCGTGACATACAAGGCAAAGCTCGAGTCAGCTATCGAGACCATCGCAGAGGGCGCAGCGCAGAAAGCCACCCGCTACGAGCAGTTAAAGTATATCCACGACTACATAGTGGATTTCACCTACTACGACATCAACGCAGACTTCAGCGGCTCCGCGGTCGGCGCGATAGTCCAGCCGGGAGTGGTCTGTGAGGGCTATTCCAAGGCATTCAAGCTGGTCTGCGACTACCTCGGTATCCCCTGCACGGTAGTCTTCGGCAACTTCGAACCCGATACCCGCGTGGCGCATATGTGGGACTACGTCCAGATGGAGGACGGCGAATGGTACGGCGTTGACGTCACATGGGACGACTCCAGCAGCAGCTACAAGTACTTCATGCGCGGCTCGAACAGCTTCTTCGACAGCCACACCGAGGAGAACACCTATAACTACTCCACCCTGTCCTACCCCGTCATCTCCAGGACCGACTTTGACCCCACCGCCCCGATAGTCACAACGAGCACTTCCACCACGACTACCGAGACCACGACCGCCACGACTACCGAGACAACAACCACCACGACTACCGAGACCACGACCACCACGGAGGCAGAAACTACCACCTCTGCAACAGTCACCGAAACGACCGTGACCTCGACCACAGTCACCGAAACAGAAACAACGACCGAGACCACCGCGGCTTCCTCGACAGAGACCACAGTGACCTCGACAGACACCACCACGACCGAGACCACGACCACCACAGCTGAACCCGAGCCGCTCGACGGCGACCTCAACTGTGACGGCGAAGTTAATATCGCGGACTTAGTATGCTGCCTGAACGCAGTGCTCGCGAACGGACCGGTCGTATACGACTGCGACTACAACAAAGACGGCGTCGTGAACATCTTCGACGTTATCCTGATGCGCCAGCTGATAGCGAAGGTCGTGTATAATGTAGACCAGTAAATGAAAGAATACAGTAAAGGCGGAGCGATCTTCATCGCCCCGCCTTTATTTTTATGCTTAACGAAGGGATCCCAAAGGGTACCTGACATGACCGGTCCGTCCCCTTGCTCAGATCGTTATAAGAAGGTGTTCGTTCTTGATGTCGTTGTAGAGCTCGCACTTGCAGCGGCTGACGTCGTAGACGCGAATCACCTCATCAAGTCCGCTGATGTCGTCGATATCCCCGAGCATATTGCGCAGTCCCGTGAGGCGCTCGGGGGCGAAATGCAGGGTCTTGCTGTTGTTGAACACAGCGGTGTACAGTATCTCCGCTTCCACGAGGTCCTGAAAGATATGGCTGCCGTAGGAAAGCTCTGGATTGTAGCCCGCGCGTGATTCCTCCATCTCGCAGACGATGTCGAATTCGCTGATGTCCGCAAAGGACGTAGGCACGCCCAGCTCCGGAGACGAAGTCCCCACTCTGCCCGGCACCATGAGCATCATGTGCTTTCCGCTGTTACGGAAAGTCCAGTTTATTCTGCCTATCATTTTCGCGACGGCAGCCTTCTCGCTGTATGGCATATTGTAGTAAACAACGGGATCGACATACACGATGATGTCGAGCTTCGAGGCTTTCGACAGTCCCATGGAAGCGCCCCTGCTCTCAAGGAGGATATGCTCCTGCGGTATATTTTCAGGAATGGCGACGCCGGACTTGTCCCTGATGACCTGCAACGGTCTGCACTGCAAAAGGTCAATGAAGTATTCACCGCTGTCGGACACGTTTATCGTGAACTCCGTATCGACGGGGTATTCGTACTCGTCCTGTATACAGCGCAGCATTCTCTGCATCTGCGACATGAGAGTTTTATTGCTGACAAGTCCCTTGCAGGAGATGAAAGTCGATGATACTCTGCGTCCCATTTCACGCAGTCTGCTCTCGGCATCGAAATCGTGCTCGAGGAGTATTTTTTGCAGGTATTCCGGCAGCTCGGGCTCGATAGTCCGGAGCGGCAGACGTTCAAGGTCGTGGATCGTGGTATTGATGACCTCGACCTTCCCCTGTGAGAATCTGTGCCTCTCTGCATAGCTCGAATAGACCGTCTTTTCGGGCATATCAAGGCTTACAAGACGGGGATACGAACCCTCTGTCCTGTCAACAGCAGATGTACCAAGTCCCATTACAAGTCGAAGCATTCCCGCGGACTGGTCGGAGCTTTTCAGAAAGCTGTAAGGGCTGTAGGAATAGCCTACTCCAGCCGCACAGGGCATATAGTACGCGCCGTAGTAAGAACCTGATACACGCTGTATCAGCAGAGACATCTGCTCGTCACGCTTGTCAAGTCCACGGCGCTTGCGGTAGTCCAGTGCAGAAAGGCTCATTGTGCTTGCGTAGACGGTCTTGATCGCCTTTTCAAATTCTTCGAGCCGCTCCTCGGGAGTTCCCCTGTTTGCACAAAATACGGATTCATACTTTCCTGCAAATGCATTGCCGAAGCCGTCCTCAAGGATACTGCTCGAACGGACGATATACGGGTCCTGCCCGTAGTACTCGATTATGCGGTTGAGCTGTTCGCGCATCTCATCTGAGAATCGACCGTTCATGAGCTGCTTTGCGAATTCATCGGCAAGCGAAAAATAGCCCTCCTCGGTACGCTGTTTTATACGCATATCCCAGAAATTATTATCAACTATGTAGGTATAGTAAACGTCCGAGCCGACGTAGAACGAATCATGAGGTTCAAGGACTTCGTTGATATCAGGCTCGGTGTTGCGGATTATCGCTCTCGCAAGGAGCATACCGCAGGCTTTTCCGCCTATCATGCCAGTGCCTATCATGTGGTCGCGAACACTGAAATAGTCCTCGGGTGTGAAATGCTTCTTGACCATTTCGCGCATTTTCCTGTCGCGTGTCATCATGATATTGCACATATTACTGCACTGCTCCGTGATATCGACACCGTTTTCGTAGAGGAGTTTTGCCTTCTTGAAAGACCTGTCCCACGAGTCCATGAACTGCTCGTCCGCTGAACGCTGTGCATTGCCCAAAACCTGATAAAAGCGGCTCGATTTCACACCGTCGAGTATGGGGCGGAAGCGTCCCGTGTCGGACTCATAGGTATGCGGCAGGAACATCGTGTCGGAGCTTCTGTTCCACACCTTTTCGGGACGGACATACACGTTCTTTTTATCCGAATAAACATCGAGGAAAAGCTGTGTGGTGTCCAGTATCTTATTTATGGCATGAACAGAGTGCTTTCCGCGGATTATCGGAAAAAACGCGACTGTGTCAAGTATGAACAGGAACGGGCAAGTGACACGGAAAAAGTTGCCCATCATGAGGTCGGTCGCCCACATAGCCTGCAATTCCGAAAGGCAGTCGAAGATGTAGAAAGCGTCCCTGCCAGCCTTTTCGATTTCGTTGTGGATATCGACGGTGAACGTCTCGAACCGATGCGACAGCGGCACTTCGATAGTCTTTACCTCGGGGCAGTTCTCCACGAGAGGCTCGTGACTTGCAAAGCGGAAGTAGATGATGTTGCGTCCGTCTGCGATAGCCTGCCTGAGATAAGGCTCCATAAAGAGCCTGAACTCGGAAAGCACCGAGACGCGCCACACGACGTTGTCGCCGAGACGTATGTTATCGAGCGCGGTGTCCATTTCGGGTATACCCGACAATATCCTGTCAAATGCAGCCATAAAAGCACCTCCGTACAAACAAAAAACGACGCTGAGATCCAGCGTCGTTGCTCTTTATCTGCATTATAGCACAGCGGGGACAGTCTGTCAAGGTTTTCCTTGACATTTTTGTTCTGACGTCATATAGATGACTTGCGGTCGATTCAGTCATCGCCCCCTACACAAACTCCATGACCCGAACCGTATGAGACGCCGTGGGCGGCGTCCCCTTTTTGTCCCCGAACTCAATCCGGTGACCGGAGCTGATCAATGAGCGGCGTCCTGTTCATACGCGACACCGCCGAGAACGACGCCAAGAGCGCGACCGCGAACGCAGCTGCAGCGGATATCCAGATAGCAGGAAGAGGCTGCGAGAAGCTGATCAACTTTTTGTCCATACTGTTGTCACCGACCACTGAGCGCGTAGCCATGCGCGTGAGGAGTATCAGCAGCTCACACAGCCCCGTGGAGCACACACCCGCGATGAGCGCGTACTGAAGGCTCTCGATGACGGTGAGCTTGTTGAGCTGACGCCGCGTCATACCGATGCACTGCATCGCCGCGAGCTCTCCCCTGCGGTTGAGGAGACCGGTGGAGATAATGTTTATCATATTCACTATCGCGATGACCGCGATGAGCGCGCTGACGAACGTGATACCGATATTCAGCGCAGAGATCGCAGTGCTGACCATGCGCTTGTACATATAATTATTTATCAGCACGCGCACCCTGCCGCTGTTGTCTTTGAGGAACCTCACCGCAGAATCATACTGCTTCGCGTCCGCGAGAGTACACTTGAAGAATTCCTCCCTGCATATCTCACCGTAGTAGTGGCAGTCGCGCTGAATGTAGGTATCGAGCGTCGCGAACACCACTGTCACTCTTTCACTGGATACATATCCTCCGCCCAGCACATCGGTGTCCTTCATCACGGCAGAAACGGTGTAGCTCACCGGAACTCTTACCTTTTCAGCGCTGTATTTCCTTATGCTTTCATCATCGAACTCATCACTTTCGCCCATGAGGTCATTCACCTCCGGGTCAGTCGGATAATAAGAGAAGAAATCGCGGATCGTGGTAACACTGTGCGACTTATCCGACTTCCACTCCTCAAATTCCTCATCGCTGATGATGACGTACTTATCCGCCTCGAGCTCGAGCGTCTCCCCGGCCGTGAACTCCCTGCCGCCCTCGCTCGTAAGGAAGATATACCCTCCCTGTGCAGCGAGCTCATCGTAGGTAATATCTGTCTTCCCGCCGAATATCTGATCGAAGTAGTCCCTGCTCGCGTAGTTTATATCGTACCCCACTTGAGTATCGCCGGGATCATGCGCCATAGCGGACTTAGCCAGAGCGATCTCATCGAAGTACCCGCTGTCCTCAATGAGCTCCATTGTCTCCGTGAAAGCCGTGGGGTCATCGAGACTGAGCGGATGAATAAGGACAAAGTCGTCAGACGCCTTAGTGAACCCGTCATAGATCGTCAGCATCTCCGTGGTCGTGACGCGCATGAACTTAGTCACCACGCCGAGCGACGCAAAGAGCGTTATAGAGAGCGTGAGCGAGAGTATCGTGATGATGAATCTCTTGCGCTGACGCCTGTTGTTGCGCGAAGCGAGCTTGCCCGTCCAGCCGAAGAGCAGCCCGTAGAGCGAGTGCCTGCGCACCTTTTTTACCTTCTTGGAGCGTGCGGAGATAGCGTCCACCGGGGACATCTTTATCACGCGCATACCCGTGCCGTAAGCCGACAGCAGCACCCATACCACGCCCGCAACGGCAGGTATCAGCAGCAGCTGCGGAACGACGTGGAAATGCACTATCTGCTCAGCCTTCTCCGCAGTGAAGAAAGCGTCCGCCACGCCGCTCGTGAGCACAGCCCTGTACGCCGCATACGCCACGCCGATACCAGCACCGATACCGAGCGGAACGCCGGCAGCCGACAGCATCAGACCCTCTCTCGTGATGACCCTGACTATCTGCTTGGGCGTCGCACCAATGGACTGCAAAAGCCCGAACTGCCGCTCCCTCTCCTTCGATGACACCTCGAAAGCAGTATCTATCATAAGGCGGAGTATAGCCATTATCAGCAGGATATAAACGCACAGCATCGTGAGCGAGATGACCTTGTTAGCCTTGGCGTCGGTACCGATCATGTCAAGACTCATGAGACGTTCGTTGACATTTATCTCAGCGAGCGGAGCGACCTTCATAATGCTGAGAGTGAGCGTGTCCGTGTCCTCATAGTACTTCTTCAGCATGACCCGCCCGTCTGTTTTCCCGGTCTTTCCCGCCTGAACGAGCGTGACTGATTCGATACCGTCGATCTGACGCAGCTTCTCAGCCTTCTCCTCCGAGAGCGGCGAGATGAGTATATGGTACGGCTTGGCGTCATAGACAGCGTCGCGGTATATCGCCATGTATGTAGTGTAGGCGACGATCATCATAGTGAGTATCGCGACCGACGCGATGATACTGCAGACCGTCAGCAGCGAGTGACGCTTCTGCGAGAAGATATACTTCTTCGCGAGCATATTTTCAAAACGCATGGCTCTCCCCCCTTACGACTGCCCTGTGAGCTCATCGCGGACGATCCTGCCGTCGGAGATGGTGATTATCCTGTCGCACTGGAGAGCGATGTCCTCATCGTGCGTGATAATAAGCATAGTCTGATCGAATTTGCGGTTGGACTTACGCAGCAGCGCGATGATATCCGCACTGTTCCTGCTGTCGAGATTACCGGTGGGCTCGTCCGCGAGAATGACCGCAGGCGATGTAAAAAGCGCCCTGCCGATAGAGACTCTCTGCTGCTGACCGCCTGACATCTGTGAGGGGAGGTGGTTCCTGCGCTCAGTGATACCGAGGAGCTCGAGCAGCTCATCGACGTGCTTGGGGTCAGGCTTTCTGCCGTCCATTATCATGGGGAGGGTGATATTCTCCTCCGCGTTGAGGACGGGGATAAGGTTGTAGAACTGATAGATGAGCCCGACCTGTCTGCGGCGGAACACCGCGAGATCGTTGTTGTTCTGGGCATAGACGTCCTGACCGTCGAGGTAGACCTTGCCCGAGGTAGGACGGTCAACGCCGCCGAGGATATGTAAGAGGGTGGACTTACCCGAGCCGCTCGGACCGATGACAGCAGTCATCTGCCCCTTCGGGACTGTGAACGACACACCATCGAGAGCGCGGACCTCATTTTCGCCCTTTCCGTAGACCTTGCAAAGGTCACTGACAGTTAAAAATTCCATAATAGCGCCTCCAGACTGATTGTTATGGGTATATTATAGCATACTTTTATCACAATTTGGTGACTTCTTCATTACAAATCTGTCACATACGGGGGACGCCCCCGCGGTCGGTTCACGCTGCCGCTCGTAAACTCGCTCACCCTCATTGAGGACGTTACCCGTACATCATATACGGAACAGGTGTCGGGTTTTAGGTGTCAGGTGTATGAGCGTATTCCGTGCGCCCACCCATATCGTACAAACGCCCTGCGTCTGACGCACAAGCCTCCCTCTCCCACCGTCCAACACATTGATTCCGAAGCCGCCCGCCTCCCCACCTGTTGACATTCCCGCGTTAATGTGGTAAAATACTAACTGACGTAAATAACGATATGAGAGGGAGCGACGATATGAAAAACACATTTGGCACGAGCGTCGCGGTGACGCTGTTCGGCGAGAGCCACGGCGGAGCGATAGGCGCAGTGCTGGACGGAATGGCGCCCGGCGTCCCGGTAGACGAAGACTTCATAGCGCACCAGATGCAGCTTCGCAAGTCTGTGAGCGCGCTGTCCACCGCACGCAGTGAAGCAGACGCCGTCGAGATAGTTAGCGGCGTTTTCAACGGCAAGACCACCGGCACACCGATAACGTTCATCATCAGGAATCAGGATCAGCACAGCCGGGACTACGGCGAGCTCGCGTACAAGGCACGTCCCGGACACGCCGATTATACGGCATTTATGAAGTATCACGGCTTTCAGGACTACCGCGGCGGCGGACATTTTTCGGGACGCATCACCGCAGGACTTGTCGCAGCTGGAGCGGTCGCGATAAGCGCACTGAAAATGAATAATATCCACATAGGAACGCATATCCTTTCTTGCGGCGGTGTCTGGGACAGACCCTTCGGCGACCTTGCCGCGGACATCGACCTCCTCAATTCGAGCGAGTTCGCAGTGCTCGACAGCGAAAAAGCCGAGCAGATGAAAGCAGTCATCGCAGAGGCAAAGTCGGACGGAGACAGCGTCGGCGGACGTCTCGAGACAGCCGTGACCGGACTCCCCGCAGGCGTCGGCGAGCCGTGGTTCGACACCCTCGAGAGCGTACTTTCCCACGCACTTTTCAGCATTCCCGCAGTCAAGGGAGTGGAATTCGGCGACGGCTTTGCGATAGCTGATATGCGCGGCAGTCAGGCAAATGACCCCTATCTGCTCGATTCCGGGGAGGTGCGCACATCGAAGAATTCCTGCGGCGGTATCCTCGGCGGCATAACCAACGGTATGCCCGTCATCTTCCGCGCGGCGGTCAAGCCCACGCCCTCGATCTACAAGCAGCAGGACACCATCGACCTCAACGAAATGGCCGAGACCACGCTCACCATAAACGGACGCCACGACCCCGCGATAGTCCACCGTGCCCGCGTCGTAGCAGACAGCATAACAGCCCTCACCCTCTGCGACCAGCTCGCACTCAGGTACGGTACCGACTGGCTGGCGAATAAATAATTATTCAAAATAGATGCATATTCAAAGGAGTTATATCAATGGCAATGAACATCATCAGGGAGCTCCCGCACCCCACCGAAATAAAGAACGCCCACCCGCTCTCCCCCGAGCTCGCAGCCGTGAAAGCCGCGCGCGACGAGGAGGTAAAGAAGATATTCACAGGCGAGTCCGACAAATTCCTGCTGATAATCGGACCGTGCTCGGCGGACAACGAGGACAGCGTGCTCGACTACATCACCCGCCTGCGCGCGGTGCAGGAAAAAGTGCAGGACAAGATCTTCATCATACCGCGCATCTACACCGGAAAACCCCGCACCACCGGCGACGGCTACAAGGGAATGCTCCACCAGCCGAACCCCACCGCCATGCCCGACCTGAAAAGCGGAATAATCGCGGTCCGCAGCCTGCATATGCGTGCGCTCGCTGAGACCGGCTTCACCAGTGCGGACGAAATGCTCTACCCCGAGAACTACAGCTACCTCGACGACCTCCTGTCGTACATCGCGATCGGTGCGCGCTCTGTCGAGAACCAGCAGCACCGTCTCGTATCGAGCGGAGTGACTATCCCCGTCGGCATGAAGAACCCCACAGGCGGCGATATATCGGTCATGATGAACTCTATCACCGCCGCCCAGCACGCCCACGCATTCATCTACCGCGGCTGCGAGGTCAAGAGCGACGGCAACCCCTACGCCCACGCGATACTGCGCGGCTACGTCAATGACCGCGGACAGTCCTTCCCGAACTACCACTACGAGGATCTTATCCGTCTGTCGGACACCTACGCGCAGAAGGACCTGAAGAACCCGGCGCTGATCGTAGACACGAACCACTCGAACTCAGGCAAGCAGTACAACGAGCAGATACGCATATCGAAGGAGATACTGCACAGTATGCGTCACAGCGAGGACATACGCAAGCTGGTGAAGGGACTGATGATAGAGAGCTACATCGAGGACGGCAGTCAGAAGATCGGCGAGAACATTTATGGCAAGTCGATAACGGACCCGTGCCTTGGCTGGGAAAAGTCGGAGCGGCTCATCTGCGAGTTAGCCGACCAGTTATAAAGAAAAAAGCGACCCGCAGGGGTCGTTTTTTTTGCGCGGAACGAGTTCTCCAACAACGGGATTCCAAAGGGTACCTGTACCCTTTGGCGGAGTCAAGAGGCAGAGCCTCTGGTCGCTTCGCTTTAGTTTTAAATGCGAAGCGAAATTATCTGAAAGGCGCTCTGCAAGGGGTGAATAAAAAAACAGTCCGGTGGACTGTTTTTTTAGAGGGGACGCTCTGTAAGAGAGAGCGTCCCCTTGTTGCCTTTACAGACAAATCTGCCTGCGACCGGTGATGGTCGCACGGCGCGGAGCCCGCGCTGCCGGCAACACATTGTAGGGGCGCATTCCGAATCCCGCCTTCCGACCTCACACCGTCGTCTTATAGAACCTCATCTCGAAGGCCGCACCATGCGGCAGCGCACTGCGAGCCTGGATACAGCCGTTGTGCATGGCGACGACCCTCTGTGCGAACGCGAGACCGATACCGTAACCGTTGCGCGCGAATTCGGAAGAGCGGTAGAACCTCTCGAAAATATGCGGGAGGTCCTCGTTGCTGATGCCCTCACCGCTGTCGGTCACGGTCAGACCCGTGAACAGGGGGTTGTCCTCAGCAGCGACGCATATCGAGCCGCCCTCGGGAGTATGCTCGATGCAGTTCTTGAAGACATTCCCCAGCGCCTCACAGAGGTACTGAAAGTCCCCCTGCACCGTGATATCCGTGGAACACTCCCCCTCGAACGAGATATTCTTGAGCTCAGCGGCGACCTCGAACGGCTCGAACGACTTGCGCACGAGCTCCCGCACACTGACCGTCTCCGTCCTGAACGTGACAGCCCCCGCGTCAAGGCGCGATAGCTCGAGGAGTGTCTCGATGAGCCACTGCATACGCGAGATGAGACTGAGCAGTTCCTGAAGATACTCCGCCTGCTGACGCCGATCGAGGTCAGGACTGCGCAGCATACCGATGACGAGCATCATCGAGGTGAGCGGCGTGCGGAGCTGATGAGAGATATCCTCGAGCGAGGTCTTCATGAAGCCGTGCTCACGCCGCAGATCGGCATTCTGCTCACGCAGCCGGACGGTCATCTTCTGCACCTCCGCAGAGAGGATACTCAGCGCCCCCTCGCGGTAATCGTCGAAAACGATATCCTCACTGCCGCGCAGTATAAGGTCTATTTTGTCGCAGACCGCCGATATCTCAGCGACCTCACGCTTACGCACCCAGAAGTCGGCGAAAAACACAGTGATCGACACCGCCGCGACAGCCAGTGCCGTGACCGGCTCCAGCAGCAGACACACCCCGATCCCTGCGAGCGTCACGGCTAACTGAACGAGCAGACGCACCCTGTCCGCGCCCGAACCGAAAGCCCTCATTCGTCCACCGCCTTGTAGCCGAGCCCGCGGACGGTCCTGATTATGGCAGGCTGCTGCGGGTCGTCCTCGATCTTCTCGCGCAGGCGTTTTATGTAGACATTCAGCGTATTATCGGACACGAACTCCCCCGAGAACGACCACAGCTCATCTGCGAGACGGTCGCGTGAGAGGAGCTGCTCCTTGTTGGTGAAGAACACGAGCAGCAGACGGTATTCGAGGGCAGAGAGGAATATCTCCGCGCCGTTTTTCGTGACCACGCCCCGTGCAGGGTCGATAACGACGTCCCGGCAGCGCAGGAGCGGAGCGGACTTCACCCGGCGCATGGCATTTTTCATACGCGCAACGAGCTCACGCGGGCGGAAGGGCTTACTGATGTAGTCATCGCCGCCGACCTCGAACCCCGCGACAGTGCAGGCTTCATCAGCGGAAGCAGTAAGGAAGATGACCGGGGTCTCGGAGCGTGATTTTATAGCAGAGCAGACCGTAAAACCGCTGCCGTCGCCGAGGGAGATATCGACGAGCGCGCAGTCGAAGCGTTCGGGAGCGAACGTATCGAGCGCCTGAGACTGCCCGGAGCAGTGTGTGACCGAGAAGCCCTCAGCGGAGAGGAATTTGGTAAGGTTTCTTGCGAGCTGAGGGTCGTCCTCAACGAGCAGTATCCTGAGCATAGCACCGCCTCCTTTTAGACTATTATAGCATTTTTAATTGAAATTATCAAGCCTTACGATGATCCCCACGCCTAACGCAACATCTGCCGGCAACACAATGTAGGGGACGCCGCTCCACAATTCCCACACAAACCACCTTCCCCTGCACAACTCCCCCAGAGAAAAACAACAAAAATATTGCAATTTCATCGGTAACGTGGTATAATTAAGTGAATATACGCAGAATGCGGGGTGAAGGAAATGGAGCGCAGAGTGATCGGCGTATGCCTGTCGACGATACAGAAAGAGGACAGGTTCTATTTTATCGAAGCACTGAACAAACACGCAGTTGAAGCGGGCTTCCGGCTGATGGTCTTCAACTCATGCAGCGACCTGTACGAAAAGGTAAACAGCAGCAACGCCGGCGAAGCGCAGGTCTTCCGGCTGATACCGTACGAAAAGCTCGCCGCGATGATAGTCTTCCCGTGCCTGATCTGGCAGAGGGAGTACATCAACCTCATCGTGCGCGGCTGCCGGAAGCACGGCGTCCCGCTCATCTCGATAGACGAAGACATCGGCGGAAGAGCGGTCTTTTCGTTCGGCTACGCCAACTCCTTCGAGGAGATGTGCCAGCACGTTATCCGCGGCCACGGCGCCCGCCGGGTCAAGTTCATGGCAGGAGTGAAGGACAACCGCTTCTCCGAGGAGCGCGCAGACGCATTCAGGCGTGCGTTAGCTTCAAACGGTATCCCCTTCGATCAGGACATGATAGGCTACGGCGACTTCTGGGCAGGGCCGACCACCGAGGTGCTGATACGCTGGTTCGAGACAGAGAAGCAGCCCCTCCCGCAGGCGATAATATGCGCGAACGACACAATGGCGATAACGGTCAGCAACTACCTCCAGGACAAGGGCTGGTCGGTGCCGGAGGACTGCATAGTGACCGGCTTCGACGGTATCATGCAGGCTGACTTCCATATCCCGCAGCTGACCACCTGCCGTCAGGACTACGACACCATGGGCAGCAGGGTAATGGAAGCGATACAGACTATCCTCTCCGGCGGCGAGCCCGAAAAGGAGACCGTAGTGGACTTCTCACTGCGGCCTGCGGCCTCATGCGGGTGCGTGCCGATGAGCGCGCGCAGGATAAACCACGCAGTCAACGCGATGTACGACCGCCTCTACCGCTCGCAGGAGCGCCAGACGCTGATGTGCGGCGTGCAGTCGTCGATATCGAAGATGTCGGACATCTCCGAGCTGCCCTCGGTCATCATCGACAAATTCATGTTCGCGACCAACATTTTCGCGGTCAACAGCGACATCTTTGAAGCGCCGGATTTCGGCGCATACCACAAGCACGAGAACTCGTTCAGCGACGAGATGAATATCCTCTACCAGCGCTATAACTGGCAGGAGTACCCGACCTGCAAATGCAGCCGCAGCGACTTTATCCCCCACCTTGACCTGCTGCTTGAAAGAGAGGAACCCATACTCGTCTGCGCGGTGCATTTCTTCGACCTCGTGTTCGGCTGCTGCGTATTCCAGCCGTCGATAGACTTCGACGAATACGAGAAAATGCACACCAGCATGACCGCGATAAACTCCTCCCTCGGAGCCTTCCACGGACAGCTCCAGATACGCTCGATAAACCGCCAGCTCATGACCGTCAACGACAAGCTCGAGGAGCTCTACGTCCACGACGACATGACCGGTCTGCTGAACCGCCGCGGCTTCTATCTCCTCCTGAAACATCATCAGGACGAGCTCCTCGGCGAGCCGATGAGCGTCGCATTCATCTCCGCCGACCTCGACGGACTGAAGCACATCAACGACACCTACGGACACATCGAGGGCGACAACGCCATAACCACCGTCGCGAAGGCACTGACGGCGTGTACCCGCGCGAGCGACATCTGTGCTCGCTTCGGCGGCGACGAATTCGCAGTGTGCGCGCTGATACCATCCGGCACCGAGGACAGCTACTTCGAGCGCTTCCGGACGTCATTCCATGAGTACCTCGAAAAATACAATGCAGCCTCCGGTCTGCCCTATCAGGTCGAGTCAAGTATCGGCTGCTATTCGGTCCCGCTGAGTGCGGAGCTCGACCTCGACAGCGTGATAAAACGCGCCGACGACCTTATGTACGCAGACAAAACAGCAAGAAAAAAGCGGAGATCATAGCTCCGCTTTTTCGCACCGTAAAGGAGAAACAATGGCATTCGACTTCAAAAAGGAATACAGGGAATACTACCTCCCCGCCGCTGCGCCGTCGATAGTGACCGTCCCCGCGATGAACTTCATCGCAGTGAGCGGCACGAGCGACCCCAACGACGAGGACGGCGCGTACAAGCGAGCCGTGGGAATGCTCTACGCCGTCGCGTACACGATAAAGATGAGCAAAAAGACCGACCGCCGAATCGACGGCTACTTCGACTTCGTCGTGCCGCCGCTCGAGGGCTTCTGGCAGCAGACCGGCACTGCGGACATCGACTATTCCCGCAAGTCTGACTTTATGTGGACGTCCGTGATACGCCTGCCCGACTTCGTCACCGCGGAGGACTTCCGCTGGGCGGTCGCCGAAGCAGAACGGAAGAAGAAGCTTGACCTCTCCCCCGTGGAGTTCCTCACGATCGAGGAGGGGCTCTGCGTGCAGTGTATGCACCTCGGCAGCTACGACACCGAGCCCGCGACAGTCGCCCTCATGCACGAGTACGCAGCGCAGCAGGGCTTCGTGCCGGACCTCACCGACCTCCGCCGCCACCATGAGATATACCTGAGCGACCCGAGGAAGACCGTCCCGGAGAAGCTGAAAACAGTCATACGCCACCCGGTCAGACGAAAGGAAGAATAATGAGCGGATATGTTGAATTCAAGGACGTGACCAAGACCTACCGCACCGGCGAGGTGGAGATAAACGCGCTCAGCGGCGTGAGTTTCACGATCGGGAAGGGCGAGTTCTGCGTCATCGTGGGAGCGTCCGGCGCAGGCAAGACCACGATACTGAATATCCTCGGCGGCATGGACACCCTCACCTCCGGCAGCGCGTGGCTGGACGGCACCGAGATCTCCGCGCTGGGCAAAAAGCAGCTCACCGCCTACCGCCGCTACGACGTCGGCTTCGTGTTCCAGTTCTACAACCTCGTGCAGAACCTCACCGCCCTCGAGAACGTAGAGCTCGCCGCACAGATATGCCGTGAGCCGCTCGACGCCGCGGAAATGCTGCGTCAGGTCGGCTTGCAGGACCGCATGAAGAACTTCCCCGCGCAGCTTTCGGGCGGCGAGCAGCAGCGCGTCGCCATAGCACGAGCCCTTGCGAAGAACCCGAAGCTCCTCCTCTGCGACGAGCCCACCGGCGCCCTCGACTACGCCACCGGCAAATCCGTGCTGAAGCTGCTTCAGGACACCTGCCGGAACACCGGACGCACGGTCGTGGTCATCACGCACAATCAGGCGATATCGGCAATGGCTGACCGCATAATCACGGTACGCAGCGGAAAGATCGAGAGCGTGCGCATGAACGATCACATCGCCGACGTCGCCGACATCGAATGGTGAGCCGCATGAGATCAGTACTTAAACGCAGCTCCCTGCGGGAGATAAGGGGCAGTCTCGGGCGGTATCTGGCGATACTCGCGATAGTGGCGCTGGGCGTGGGCTTCTTTGCCGGCGTCCGCAACACCACCCCCGCAATGGTGCGCACCGTGGACACCTTCCTCAGCGAGGAGCAGTTCTACGACCTCCGCCTCATCTCCGCGATAGGCTGGGAGGAAGACGACGTCGAAGTCTTCCGCACGCAGAAGGACGTCCGCTACGCCGAGGGCGCCTACACCGCAGACATAATCTACACTGACGGCAAGGACTCCGAGCACGTCCTGAAAACGATGTCCCTCCCTGAGAACATCAACGGCATATGCCTCCGCGAGGGACGTCTCCCCGGGAGCCCGGACGAATGCGTGATCGACTCCGCCATGACCCACAGATACAGCCTAGGCGACAAGATCTACGTCTCTGATAGCTGCCCGGAGGACAGCGCAAAGTCACTCACCTCCGACGCATTCACGATAGTCGGCATCGCCGATTCTTCGCTGTATATAAACTTCGAGCGCGGCACGTCCTCGATAGGCAGCGGCAGCATTTCCGGCTTCCTTTACGTCCCCCGCGAAGCCTTCGGCATGGACGCCCTGACCGACATCTACATACGCTTCGATCAGGACTACGAGATCTACTCCGACGCCTACGACGAGTACATCAGTGCCCGCACTCCGTACTGGGAGGAGCTCGTGCAGGAGCGTGCAGACGAGCGCTTCGCAGAGCTCATCTCCGGAACGCAGACCGCACTTCCCGCAGGAAATGGACTTCTCAGCAGGAAATACCCCCGCCCTGACACCTACGTCCTCGGCAGAGGGACGAACATCGGCTATGCCTGCTTCGAGAGCGACTCCGAGATAGTGGAACAGGTCGCGCGGGTCTTCCCGATATTCTTCATACTGGTGGCAGCGCTGGTCTGCATGACGACGATGAGCCGCATGGTCGAGGAACGCCGCACGCAGATAGGTGTGCTGAAAGCGCTCGGATACTCAGAGCGCGCGATAATGGGCAGCTTCATGTTCTACTCAGGGAGCGCGGCAGTACTGGGCTGCGTACTCGGGTACGCGGTGGGGATAATCCTGTTCCCGACGGTCATCTGGGTGACCTACGAGCTGATGTATCTGCCGCTGAAGATACACTACGTTATAAATCCGGCGCTTGCCGCAGCCGCAGTATCCATCTCCCTCGCCTGCTCGCTCGGCACGACATGGATCTCCTGCCGGTACGAGCTGAACGAGCCTGCCGCGAGCCTAATGCGACCCAAGGCACCCAAGGCAGGAAAGCGCGTGCTGCTCGAGCGTATCGGCTTTATCTGGAAGCGCATGAAGTTCCTCCACAAGGTCTCGGTGCGGAACATTTTCCGCTATAAGAAGCGCTTTTTCATGATGATAGCGGGTATCAGCGGCTGTACTGCGCTCCTCGTGACCGGCTTCGGACTGAAAGACTCCATCGCGGGCTTTGCGGAGATGCAGTATGAGCAGATACAGACCGCCGACGCGCAGCTCTCCCTGCGCAGCGCTCTCCCCGAGGAAATGCCCGACACACTGAAAACGGCACTCGACGAGAACACCGAGGACTACGCCCTGCTGCGCCTCAGCCCGTGGGACCTCGTCTACGGCACCCACACGAAATCCATAGAGCTCGCTGCCCCGCTCGATACGCAGCAGATAGGGAAATACTTCCGTTTCAACGACATGGACGGCACACCCCTTTCCTTCCCGGAGAAGGGCGAAGCGATAGTCAGCCACAGCGTCTCGGAGCGCTACGGCGCAGACGTCGGCGACGAGATAACTCTCCGCGACGACTCCATGCGCGAGCTGCACGTCACCGTCACGGGCGTGTTCGAGAACCACGTCTACAACTACATCTTCATCGCGCCGGAGACCCTTGAATCGCAGCTCCGCGAGCCGGTGGAGTACAACTGCGCGTACGTCGATCTCCCCGGCGGCGCGGACGTCCACAAGCTCTCCGCCGAGCTGAAAAACGACGAGAACGTCACCTCCATAACAGTACATAAAGACCTGAAGGAGCGCCTGTCGAACATGATGAGCAGCCTTGACTACGTCGTGCTGCTGATAATCCTGAGTGCGGCGGGACTGGCGTTCATCGTCATCTACAACCTGACGAACATCAACATCACCGAGCGTATCCGCGAGATAGCGACGATAAAGGTGCTGGGATTTTTCCGCAGCGAGACCTCGGCATACGTCCTGCGCGAGAACATCGCCCTCACAGGGCTCGGCACGGCACTGGGGCTTGTCCTCGGGGTACTGCTGCACCGTTTTGTCATGGCGCAGATAGTCGTGGACATGGTAGACTTCAACACTACGGTACAGCCGGTGAGCTTTCTGCTGAGCGTAGTTCTGACCTTTGTGTTCAATTTTGTGGTGAACCTTTTCATGCAGCTCAGACTTGAGCGGATAAACATGGCAGAATCGCTGAAATCCGTGGATTAAGAGCATAGAGCTCCCCCAAAAAAAGGATTCCAAAGGGATTATTATCCCTTTGGGCGGGGACGCCCCTACAACACTTTTCCTGCAAAAAAGCCCATGGAAGTATCCATGGGCTTTCATATTTAACCAAGCACGCTCGACGTGCCCGAAATAGTAAATGTCACACTGAAGCTGTCGGTGGGCATCGCGAAGTCGAGCGGCGCGAGGTCGGTGTTGTAGATGTTCACGAGCTCGATGTAGAGGTTATTGGAGCTGTCCGCCATAACGAGGGGATCGCCGATCGGGATCTCGGTGTCATCGACCTTGAGAACGACATCGGAGATCTTCATCGCCGGCGCGTACTGGAAATCGGTGCTGACGAAGAGCATATTGAGCCCGTCGCTGTCCGCGGAGAAATCGTAACCCGAAACGCTGACCGTATAGGTGCCGTCAGCGGTGATATCGGCGTCAGAGAAGACCGCGCCCGCATCTGTAGCGTCGTCGCCGTCCCACTTCACGAGAGTATTGAACCACTCCGTCGCACCGCCGTACTGCGCGTCGCTGTAGGTATTCCTGAACGTGTAGACCTTAGTCTGGAGACCGATGTAAGCGTGAACGGAGTCGTTCTTTGCGACCTCCTTCTTCACCCTGACCTCATGCCCCGCGTCGGGATCCTTGTCCGCGACCGCCTTGACGATAGTGGAGATTATCTCAGGCTGGGTCTGCGAGCAGTCCGTCCTGTCGAAGAGACCGAAGCCGTAGGTGCCGTTGTAGCCGTTGTCCCAGTATACCGGGATACAGCCGTTTTTCGCAGCAGTACCCGCGATGTAGCCGTCGTAGTACACGCGGTTCTCAGCGATCTGATTGGGTATGCCGGAGTTCGCTGGAGTCTTGTCGATACAGCCGAACTCGCCCACGATGACCGGGTAGCCCTTATCGACGAAGGTCTCCTTGAGCTTCTGGAACTGACCGTCGATGTAGTCCTCATTGCCCCACCTTGCGAGGTTGATGTTGGGAGCCTTGTTTATCTCGACTATCTCCTGACCGCGCTTGCCCCAGAGCCAGGTGCCGTAGTCCTCCTGACCCGCATAATCCCACGGCGCGTAGCAGTGAACAGAAACGATCATGCGGTTCTCACCGGCGGTATTGCTGGGGTCGTCTGGGAGGTGGAAGCCGTAAGCGGGATCAGTGGTCTGGTCGATGTCGGTATTCCAGCCGGGCATTAGCAGCCAGCGGTGGGAATTATTGCCGCCGGTCGCACGGACAGTATCCACAAAGATCTGGTTGTAGTCCATGATATTGGCGTAGTAGTCTGGGTCAGGCTGACCGCTGTAGGTCACGCCGTCGAACTCCTCATTCATGCTCTCGAAGATGAGGTGCTCATCGTAGCCGGAGAACTGCTCCGCGATCTGCTTCCAGAGGGCGGCGTACTTCTCCCTGATGTAGTCCTGATCGTCGCCGTTGCAGAGGAACCAGCCCCCGTTTATGGAGTTATAGCCGTCCCCGTGGACATTGATGATGACGAACATATCGTCCTTGTAGCAGTAATCGACGACCTCCTTGACTCTGTTGAGCCACTCCTCATCGACCTTGTAGCCGTTGGAATCGTCTATCTTGTCGAGGTAGGAGACAGGCACGCGGATAGTGTTGAAGCCCGCAGCCTTGACTGCATCGACCATTTCCTGCGACGCAGCGGGGTTGCCCCATGCGGTCTCACTGGGAGTGCCGCCGGAGTTGGCTTCGAGGGTGTTGCCGTAGTTCCAGCCGGCGCCCATTTGGGACTGAAGATCAGCCATAGAGACCGTGAAAGTGCCGGTGTTCTGGGCGGTATCACCCGCAGTGGACGACGAATTCTTGCTGCCGCAGCCGACGAGGGAGCCGGCGGCGAGCGTCAGTGAACAAGCGAGGGAAAGAGATCTTTTGCACATTGACATTATTATTCCTCCATTTTAGCGGCTGCGCCTAAACAGACCGCGATATTGACAATACCATTATATCGTATACGGTGCGATTTGTCAATCCACGCCCCAGAAAAACCGGAGGACGCTCTGCAAGAGAGAGCGTCCCATTGTTGCTGCTGCGAAATCACCACACCTGCGACCGGTAACGGTCGCACGCAACACCCATGGGCGGGCGTAGGCGCCCTCCTACACAAACCTCCCTACCTAACGAAATAACATTGCCAGCGACACCGGAGGTGTTCGCGGAGGAAGAAGACCCACGGCGGGGAGGTGGCGAGGGGAAAAGGATTTCCAAAGGGAAAACCGCACGGAGGAGGGGCAGCCGGCATAATATCACAGCCCCGCCTCCGGGAGGTTGTCCCTTTGGTGCGCGGAGCCCGCGCCTCCCCTCAGTTGACAACGCGCCGAAAAAGATGTATAATAATCGTTAGATTTTAAACGAAAGAATGATGAACATGAAAAGAGTCGTAACGATACAGGACATCTCGTGCTTCGGGAAATGCTCGCTGACGGTCGCACTGCCGATAATATCGGCAATGGGGATAGAGACCGCCGTTATCCCGACAGCGGTGCTCTCGACCCACACAGGCGGCTTCACGGGTTATACCTTCCGCGACCTCACCGACGACATTCCCGCGATCTCCGAGCACTGGAAGTCGCTGGGACTGCGCTTCAGCGGCATATATACCGGCTACCTCGGCTCGAAGGAGCAGATACGGATAGTCTCGGACTTCTTCGACGACTTCCGCACGCCTGAGACATTCATCGTGGTAGACCCCGCAATGGCAGACGGCGGACGTCTCTACGCGGGATTCACGGACGATTTTGTCGCAGAGATGAGAAAGCTCTGCGCAAAGGCTGACTACATAATCCCGAACATGACCGAAGCAGCGTTCCTCCTCGGTATCCCCTATACGGAAAACTGCACAGAGGACTGCGCACGCAGCGTCCTGCGCGGACTGGCTGAGCTCGGCTGTAAAGTACCTGTGCTGACCGGGGTACACTTCGGCACCGACAAACAGGGCGCAGCCGCGTTTGACAGCACCACCGGCGAATTCTACTACAGTTCCCGCGAGAGCCTTGACTGCTCGATGCACGGCACAGGAGACATTTTCGCGAGCGTGTTCACGGGCGCAGTCGCACACGGAAAGCCGCTCCAGCGCGCACTGGACATATCGGTAAATTTCACGGTAGACTGCATGGAAGCGACGCTCCCGCATTTTGAGGAGATGTACTACGGGAGCTGTTTCGAGCCATGTCTCGGCAAGCTGATACAGTATGTGAGCGAGTAGGTGTCAGGTATCAGGGCGCAGGGGACGCCGTCTCACACCCGAAACCCTCGTCCATCGCATACGGAACACTTGTAGCGGCGGAGATATCCGCCCGCAAAAAAACAATTCCGCATAAAAAAACACCCCTTACCGAAAAAACGGTAAGGGGATATTTTCATATTATGACGTTTGAGGGTAGATCAAACGCAGCCCTGAGCCTTCATAGCCTCAGCAACCTTGAGGAATCCAGCGATGTTAGCGCCAGCCATGTAGTTGCCAGCCATGCCGTACTCCTTAGCAGCCTCGTCGCAAGCCTTGAAGATAGACTTCATGATGCCGTGGAGCTTCTCGTCGACCTCTTCAAATGTACAGCTGAGTCTCTCGCTGTTCTGGCTCATCTCGAGACCGGAAGTAGCAACGCCGCCAGCGTTAGCAGCCTTAGCAGGTCCGTAGAGAATGCCGTTTGCGAGGTAAGCCTCGATAGCCTCAGGAGTGGAGGGCATATTAGCACCCTCAGCAACAGCGAAGCCGCCGTTAGCGATGATAGCCTTAGCACCGTCACCGTTGATCTCGTTCTGAGTAGCGCAGGGAAGAGCGATGTCGAGCTTGATGTCGCCGGCATTGCACTTGAGGGTCCATACGCTGCCCTCGTGGTACTCAGCGCTCTTGTGAGAAGTTCTGCCGATGTACTCCTTGATACGTCCGCGCTCGACCTCCTTGATCTGCTTAACGAGATCAAGCTCGATGCCCTCGGGATCGTAGATGTAGCCGTTGGAATCGGAAACAGTAACGACCTTAGCGCCGTACTGAGTAGCCTTCTGAGTTGCGTAGATAGCAACGTTACCGGAACCGGAAATTACGACAGTCTTGCCCTCGAAGCTCTTGCCGTTAGCAGCGAGCATCTCGTTTGTGAAGTAGCAAAGACCGTAGCCTGTAGCCTCAGTTCTTGTAAGGGAACCGCCGTATGTAAGGCCCTTACCAGTGAGAACGCCAACGAACTCGTTGCGGATACGCTTGTACTGACCGAACATATAGCCGATCTCACGTCCGCCAGTACCGATATCACCTGCGGGAACGTCGCAGTCAGCGCCGATGTGCTTGCAGAGCTCAGTCATGAAGCTCTGGCAGAAGCGCATGATCTCTCCGTCGCTCTTGCCCTTGGGGTCGAAGTCGGAACCGCCCTTGCCGCCGCCCATGGGGAGGGTAGTAAGGCTGTTCTTGAAGATCTGCTCGAAGCCGAGGAACTTGATGATGCCGAGGTATACGGACGGGTGGAGACGGATACCGCCCTTGTAAGGACCAATAGCAGAGTTGAACTGAACTCTGAAGCCTCTGTTTACCTGAACCTTGCCGTTGTCATCTACCCACGGAACGCGGAAGATGATCTGACGCTCCGGCTCAACGATACGCTCGAAAACGCCGGCATCGATGAGGTCCTGTCTCTTTTCAGCAACAGGCTGGAGAGTCTCGAGAACCTCAGTAACAGCCTGGATGAACTCGGGCTCGCCGGGGTTTCTCTTCTTAACGGTCTCTAATAAGTCGATGAGATACTGATTTTTTAACGCCATTGTTAAAAAACCTCCTTAAATAATTTTCTGCTTTTCGCAGCTAAAGTAATTATACCACTATGATATTGATTTTGCAAGCCCCAGTTAGGCTGAAATTACAAAAAAAAACCGATTTGTGCACATTGCACAAATCGGAAATAACTATCAGTCTGTATAATGCTTTGTCACGGCTTCCACTGAGCCTTCATAGTATTTGCGTAGGAGTTGTTAGCAGGCGTATAGCCGAACTTTGCATTCGGGCAGTTGAGTGCGACGTTCTGTGTGCAGGCGTCGACCTTCTTCTGGCTGGTGCCCCAGACATTCACACGGAAATCCATGGGACCGCAGCGGAACATGAGCAATTTCTCAATGGTTAATATCGCCATATACTTTGTCACCTTGTAATATACCTGGTAAACATCACCGAGCCCGCAGATTAGCCAGGGCTGCTTAGTGCAGGAGAAATAATTATCCGAGATAGTGACCATCTTATCCTTGTATTTGATATTCCCGAAGTGCTCGTCAGCCATTTCAAGCAGTTTCGGGTTCTTCTTGACATACTTGCTCTTCTGCGGCGCGATGAGGTTCTTCAGGTTACACAGAAGAACAATAACTCCGATCAGACCAATAACGCCTCCCACAACTGCGGGAGAACCGTCGCTTTCTTCGTCGGTAAGACCGGCGATCAGACCGGCGACACCAGCAGCAATGAATACAAGTGCAATGATGACCCATTTTAACGCATTGGCTCTTAATGCACCCTTTACTTTTTCACTTCCTCTTTTAGAGTCAGCCATAAAAAACCACCCTTTCGGATATAAAAATTTGATAAGAACATATTAACGCCACAACGTGTTGAATATGTGATAGTTTTGTGAGCATTTCGTGTGCGCAATCCCCTGTAAAACGATTTGAGTCAAAAACTGTGTTGGAGCTTGCCAGCAACACCGGAGGTGTTCGCGAAGAAAAAACTCCGGCAGGGGTGAAGTAAGGGAAAAACGAACAGGAGGGCGGGGACAGCCGGCATAATATCAACGTCCCCGCCCCTGTTGAGGTTGTCCCTTTGGTGCACAGAGCCTGCGCTGGCGTACACATTGCCGCTCGTAAACTCGCTTACTCTTAACAATGCCCTTACCCGTACATCGCATACGGCGTAGGTGTCAGGTCTCAGGTCTCAGGTCGCAGGGGACGGTATCCGTGACGTCCCGCGATCGACTCAAAAAACTCCCTGCCCCCACTCTCATACTCCTCACCTCTCCCACATGCAAAACTACGTTAAAAATATTACACAGCACAAGTTTTCCCTCCGGACATTAAACCGCACATTTTTACATCAAAAAAGCGCCGTTCCCCCACCTTTTCAGCAGGAAAACGACGTTTTTTGCAAAAATCCGTGTGATAGTTATGTGTACATCGTGTGAAAGCGTTTTCGCATTTTTGAGGTCACTGTCCGAGGATCTCCAGCGCCTCACCGGCGAGGTAGAGTGACCCGCTCACAACGACCACTCCCCCGTTTTCGCGGGCTTCAGCCTTTGCACTGCTTATCGCTGCTTCGAGCGAATCTGCGTCCTCGGTCTGGGTGTAGAAAACCGCGACGTCCCCGATATCAGACTTCGGGACAGCGTTCGGCGCAAAGCCGTCAACGGCGTAAAATCGGGAAGAATTGGCTGCTATCTTTTTCACGCAGGCGACCCAGTCCTTCGAGTCCACCATGCCCATGACCGTGTATATCTTCTTTCCGCGGGTGCTGAGATACATCATCACGAGTGCGAGCATTGCGGCACCTGCGGGGTTGTGACCTCCGTCAACTATGACCGGGGGCTCGCCGTCGATGTACTGAACGCGGGCGCGTACCTGAGTGGTCTCTATTGCCCGAATTATAGCGCTTTCGCTTATCTCAAGCCCCTTCCCTCGGAGGTAGATGCAGGCAGTTATCGCGGTCTGTGCGTTGTACATCTGGTGGAGACCTATCATCGCGGGCGTGAGTTTCACTCCCCTGTAGTAAAAAGCCGCAAAAAGTCCGCCGTCGCCGTAGGGGCGGCATGGTTCGTTCCGGACGAGCTCCGCGCCGGTGTCCTGTGCGGTCTGAGCGGCTATTTTTCGGACATTTTCGGGGTTGTCCTCCGAGACGATGACCGCCGACCCGGGCTTGATTATCCCCGCTTTCTGACGTGCTATCTCCTCGACTGTTGAGCCGAGCAGTGCGGTGTGGTCGAGTGAGACAGATGTTATAACTGAGAGGAGCGGCGGCGGTATGATGTTCGTGCAGTCGAGCAGTCCGCCGATGCCGGTCTCAAGTACGACGACGTCGCATTTTTCGCGCTCGAACCACAGAAATGCTATCGCCATTGTTATCTCGAACTGCGAGTAGGGTCGGTCCTGAACTGCCGATCTTACGGTCTCTGCGATGTCGCACAGCGACTGCTCGTCGATCTCCTGACCGTTTATGCGTATGCGGTCGGTGTAGCGGAGAATGTACGGCGAGGTGAACTGTCCAGTTTTATAGCCGGAAAAAATGAGCGCGTTCGAGATGAATTCGAGGGTCGAGCCCTTGCCGTTCGTGCCTGCGATATGCACGAATTTCAGCCGTTTTTCTGGGCTGCCGATACTCTCCATGAGCTCCCTCGCGCGGGAGAGATCGTTCACGCGGGCGCCCGATTTACTGTAGCTGTTGATGAAGGACATCGTTTCGGGTATGTTCATGTTTCACCTCAAAAATGTAGGGTTTTCTGTCGTGTGACTGTCACCAGTCACAGGGCAGATTTTGCGTGCAATGACAAGGGGACGCTCTCTCTTACAGAGCGTCCCCTCTCGAAAAACGATTCACTGGATCGTTTTTCGATTCACCCCTTGCGAGG
>JAEELF010000006.1 GCA_016288815.1 Ruminococcus sp. | reverse complement strand
GCGACAAGGAGACGCCCTCTCTTGCAGGGCGTCTCCTCTTCAAAAACAGTCCACCGGACTGTTTTTGAATTCACCTCTTGCGGAGCGCCCTTCGGTTTTCGTGGGGCGCTGCCCCACACCCCGCCAAAGGGATTATAATCCCTTTGGAATCCCATTGTTGGATTTTCGTTCAACAAGTGTTCTGTATGCGATGTAAGAGTAACGTCCTCAATGTGAGTGAGCGCGCGAAGCAAGCGGCAACGTGTCCGGGTGCGCGGGCTCCGCGCCGCTTGACAAATGGGCGGGTTAGTGCTATAATGTAGCGCGTAGGCTTCGCCTCTTTATCTTTTGCAAAGGAGTTTACGGCGCCCACTGCCGTATACATTTAATATGAAAAGATTGCTTTCTGCTTTACTCGCTCTCTCGCTCTGTGCTGTGCTCGCTTCCTGTGAGGACTCAAAGGACAGCGAGGTCGTCCTCCCGCAGGGCAACCCCGTTTCCGTTCCCGACGGGAGCACAGGCGATAACAGCGGCGACGAGGACCTTGCGGGCGCTTTCAAGCTCGTGGCGGGAGAATATAAATTCGTGTGCACGAGCTCTGCCGGCATACTCCCCGACGGCTTCGCTGCTGCTGACGTCCACACCGTCAGCGAGTCCTTTAAGGCTGACCCGCTCAGCATCTCGGAGTCCGGCGTGCTCCACTTCAACGGTAAGGATTACCAGCTCACCGCTCAGAAGCTCTTCCACCATTCCGACGGCGAGTATATAATTTTCTCCGTGGATTCGGCAAGCGTTCACTTCGAGAATATCTCCGGCGATGGCGTCGCGGAGCTCTCTAAAGCCGGTATACCCAACGGGGAGCTTGCGTTCGTCGATCAGACCTATGAGGGCCCTGTTCTCGTCATCAATGAGTACGACGGCTCAGTGCAGGGCGATATGATAAGGGTCTGCCTCTCCTTCGACGGGTATGATTCCTATGTGCTCAGGTATAATTTCCAGAAAAAGTCCTGATGTTAACTCCTGTGTAACCGTTTTCATACCAAAATGTATCATAACTGTATCCCGCGTGTTATTGCAATTTCACGCGGGATACGCTATACTATAGTCACAGCAGGAGACAGAGAGCCTGCTTAATATACATTTGTAATTTCCGTTTCTGCGTCGGTCTATACCTCCCGACGTGAATATAACACACACCTTTTCAGAACAGGAAGACCGCCGTGGGTTTACATCCGCGGCGGTCTTCCTTTTATGTCAGAATGGAGCTTGCTCAGTTTGTGCTTTCAGCGCCGAATGGCGGAGTGAGCGGGTATTTGTTCACAAGTCCGGAGTTGAGGAACTTCTGTATCGCGAGGGCGTCGCCGTTTGTGACTCCCGGGACGCCGTCTGCGTCTCCGACACGGCGAAGCAGTACCTCGTTCAGTCCGTATTCGTCGGGGTCGGCGTTTGCGCGCATTATCCGTACGGCGTCCGCCATACTGACCGTGAAGTCAAGGTTGACGTCGCCAAGCGGGAAGTCCGGCATGGGCTCGTAAAGTATGGTGATGAAGAATTCTTCCGTGCCTGCAACGTGTATGACGTTCTCGTCCGGGCACGACTTCGTGCAGAGCACAAGGCGTATGAAGCTCTCGAAGTCCTCGGCGGTCTCCGCGGGGACGCTGATGCGGTACTCGTTGCCGTAGCTGTAGTACCAGTCGTATTCAAAGCCGGACTGCCGGTTATAAGCGGAGAAGAAACTGCCCCTGTAGGCGCTGAACAGCCAGTCGGAGGGGTAGCCGAAATCTCCGGCGGTGAAGCCGTCCTTGATGTCGTGCTCGCCGCTGACGGTGTAGACGATATAATAGTCTCTGGTGCCGGTCAGCTTGTAGTCCGCGAGGTCTCCGCCGCCCCACTCGAAGTCCCCGAAATAGCGGGCGAACTTTTCGTAGTCGGTCATGGTCTCGTCGCCGAATGCGCTCGCATCATAGGGCGTTCCGTCGTACTGACCTGCAAAGAACCCGGGGTACAGTGCGCGGACTTCGTCGTCGGTCATGGCGGCGAGCTCGTTGTAGGTGTAGGACTGCTTTTTGAAATAGTCTGCGCCGATGTCCTGATAGAGCACCTTGCCGGTGGGGACGGGGTCGCTGTCTCCGGAAAATTCCATGCCGGTCTTTGTCTTTATCTCCGCGAGGTCCTTGTACATCATCTCGGGGGAGGCGTCGCTCCAGCTCGACCAGACAGTTCCCGTGAGGACGCCGGTCTCGTCAGGGGTCTTGCTGAACCGCCAGATGAGGTCGGTGAAGCTGCTGAGATACTCGTTCAGCTCCGCGGAGGTAGTGCCGGCGGGGAGCGTGACGGAGAAGGTCTTTATCCAGAGCGGTACCTCATATACCGGGCAGCGCTCGGGGGCGTAGTAATAGTCGAGGTCGCCGCAGTCCGTGTTGTCGGGAGTGTCGAGGGACTTGCAGTAAGCGTTCGCGGCGATCACCTCGCTGTAGGTGATGTCGGGGTCGGTGACGGTCAGCATACAGTAGGGGAGGACGTCCGCGACGGCTTCGCCGGTGCCGCTGACCTCCGGCTGGAGGTGTTCGAGCGTGACCGCTGCGTCCTCGCCGAATATGCTGCGGAGCTCTCCGGCTGCCGTGTCGCCGCTGTCGTTCCAGAAGTAGCCGCGGACGTAATACTTGTCATTTTCGGCTGCTGCAAGGTAGCCCTTGTCTGTGCGCTGCGCGTACCACGGCTCGTCGCTTTTTTCGCGGAATAGGAGCGAGTCGTCGCCGAAAAGCCCGTAGTGGCTGAGCTGCTCCATATCCTCCGCGGAGAAGCTCTGGCTGTGCTTCGCGGTGTACTCGGGGTGTGCCGTCATCGGGGAGACGGTGAGAGTGAGTGCAGCCGCTGTGAGGGCTGCGGTGAGCTTGGTCTTAGTGCTCATGGTGTTACCTCCTTGTCCGTCGTTTTATTGCTGGCAGAGTGACCAGCACTGCCGCGGATACTGCCATTGCGGCTGCCGGTGCGAAAGGTGGCTCGTCTCTCGTATCGGGCGAAGCTCCGGCTGGCTGTGCAGATACCGCCTCCGGCTGCGCGGCAGTCGTCATCACTGCTGCTGCGGAGGTATGCGCCGCTGTGCGTGCGGCGGTTGTAGTGCCTGAGCCGGTGCCTGACGACGCTGCGGGAGCTATTACCGCGCCGGGAGCCGTGGTCGGCTGGTCTGAGCGCCCGGCAGACTCTGCGGGCTGGGTCGTCTGCGGGGGAGCGGAGGTGGTCTGCGGTGCGGACTCCTCTCCCTCCGGCACCCACACAGTCTTCGAGATGCTGACTGCGTTCTGGTATCCGACGGCGCCTGCCTTCGGTGAGTATCCTCGGGCATAGTGCGTGCAGGTCACCCTATAGTAGTGACCTCCCTCGACGTCTGCCGTGATGGAATCGTCGGTAAATATGCGGGCGTTCAGTTTTATTGATGTGTCGCATTTGGATTCGAGCAGCCACGCTCTGCCGTCGTCGCTCTGGAAGACGGAGAGGTCCGCGAAGCCTATACGGTCGAGCTTGCGGAGACCGTGGGTCTTGACCGTTATCAGCAGTCTTCCGGACTCGGCGGTGCACGCCACGGAGCCCTTTTCTATGAGGTCCGACGCGAGGACGCTGCGTCCGGCGTCCGCGGTCAGCCTGAGCGGCAGTACGTTCAGCTGCATGAGCATGACCGCTGCCGCAAGGAGGACTATCGTTATCTTTTTCATAGTGCCGTCAGCCCTCCGTTGCCGCGCTCTGCGGTCTGCCGCTCATGTACTTTTCGGCGCTCGTGAATGCGCGCGCGAAGTTGTAGTACATCAGCTCGGGGTAGGGGTGAGAGCCGTTCTTGTAGATGACGGTCACTGTGTAGAGGTCGCTGCTGCCCTTCTGGTGGAATACGACCGTGCCGGTGCTGTCTTCAGTGAAGACGTAGGCGGGAGGATCGTCGAATGTCTCGTATTCCGTGTCCTCGTCGAACGGGATCACCTGATTGGGGACGGGCGTTTTATAGAGCTCGGCGGTTATGTACAGCGTGCACTCGTCGCTCTCGAAGGTGTAGTAGAGGTTGGTGGAGTCGGTGAGCTCCTCGCACTGGAAGTCGGTGAGCTCGGTGTCGATGAAGTATTTGTACCTGCGGTCGGCTGCAACTACGTCGGGGTACACGCCGTAGGGCTCGGCGAGCTCGAGCATTTTGTCAGAGACGTAGGTGCCGTAGCCGTAGTTCGGGTGGTATACGGTCGTGGTGACAGTCACGGTGGGGACGGTCTGAGCGGCGGCGGTGGTGGTCAGATCTCCCTGGGGAGCGGTGGTAGTGGTAGTAGTCACGGGTTCCTCCGGATCGGAACTGGAGGCGGTGACTTCCGGGAAGGGATCATCGTCGGAGAAGTCCTCCTGCGAGATGTCGATGACGAAGCCGCTGCCGTTCTGGACTATCCAGCGGTCGGCAAGGGTGCTGGGGTCTGCGACGGTCTCGTAGGAGCGTATGCACAGCCCGACTACGAAGCACGCTGCGAGCGTCATCGCCCAGCGCGTGAAGCGTCTGAATGCGAAGCGTCTGCTGCGAGCGCGCACTTCCTCAGTGAGCGCGGCGATGTTCTCGCTGTCGCGCTGCGGGTCGTCGCCGGCAATAGTGCGCATGGCTTCGGTGAGTTCGGCTACGCGGGAGTAGTCGGGCTCGGGCTTTTTGAGCTCGGCGTCGAGCTCGCTGCGGAGCTCTTCGAGCATTTGTTTATCTGAAAGTTCGCGGCTGCTGAGCAGTCTGATGATATCTTTTTTATCCATTTACATCACCCTCTGATATGTAATGTCGGAAAATGCCTTAGTTCTGACATTTCCGGAGCAACTTTGTATATCTGCACATATTCAACGTGCTGTTTTTGTGAGTATTTACCGTTTTTTCAGCTTCTGCTTTATCCTGTGGATACGCTGGTACATCGCGGGAAGCGTCATGCCGAGCTCACGGGCGGCTTCGCGGCGCTCGCCGTAGCCGTGGGTGGCATAGGTCTCAAGTATGCGGCGCTCCTCGTCCGTGAGGACATCGAGGACGCTCTCTCGGCTGATGTCCGGCGGGTCGGCGGTGTCCGGTATCTCCGGGGCGTCGTCAAGGCTGATGCCGTCCGGCGGAGCCTTGCGGAGATAGTTCTTCATCACGTTGTCCGCTGTGCGGTAGAGCCACGCCCTGATGTTGTCGCTGTCAAGGTGTCCGCGTTTCGTGTGCAGTGCGAGGAAGGTCTCCTGTGCGCAGTCCTCCGCTGCCTGCTTCGAGAACGACAGCTTCGCAAAACAGTAGTTGTATATTTCACGGTAGTACTCGCGTATTATCCGCTCGCACTCCTTGTTCTCTATCACGCGGCTCACCTCCTGCCCGTTTTTTTCAATGATATCACAGCCGCGCGGAATTGTCAATCGTCGGGGAGGCGCGTTTTGTAAATTCGGAATTCGGAATTCGGAATTGTTGGGGTGCGGGTGGTTTGTGCGTGAAATGTGGGCGCACGGAATGCGCCCCTACATCTGACACCTAACACCTGATACCTGATACCTGTTCTGTATGCGATGTGCGGGTAAGGGCGTTGTTAAGAGTGAGCGAGCGTAGCAAGCGGCAACGTGTCCGTCAGCGTGAGCTCCGCGCGCCAAAGGGACAACCTCAACAGGGGCGGGGACGTTGATATT
>JAEELF010000005.1 GCA_016288815.1 Ruminococcus sp. | reverse complement strand
GACTATGAGTTTGATAGGCTCAAGGTGTAAGCGTGGTGACACGTTCAGCCTGCGAGTACTAATCGGTCGAGGGCTTTTCCTTTTCTTCTTGCACACAGATTGTTCTCCTTCATTCGCATTACGCTTTATTCGTTTCAAATCTTCATAAAATCGAAAAAAGTGCTTGACAAACGTCGCAAGATATGATATAATAGTTAAGCAAGTTCAAATGCACCATTAGCTCAGTTGGTAGAGCAACTGACTCTTAATCAGTGGGTCCTGGGTTCGAGTCCCCGATGGTGCACCAATACGGCCCGTTGGTCAAGCGGTTAAGACACCGGCCTCTCACGCCGGTAACACCAGTTCGATTCTGGTACGGGTCACCAATATAGTCGGTGCTTATGGCAATGAGGTCACACCCGTTCCCTTTCCGAACACGGAAGTTAAGCTCATTCGCGTTGAAGATACTTGGCTGGCGACGGCCCGGGAAATTAGATCAGCGCCGGCTTTTATATTCCTCCTTAGCTCAGTCGGTAGAGCACTCGGCTGTTAACCGAGTTGTCGCCCGTTCGAGCCGGGCAGGGGGAGCCATGAGAACGTCTGCAATAGCAGGCGTTTTTGTTTTGTCTGAGAAAATCCCACCAGACGACGCCCGCGACCAGCCGGCGCCTTTTTTGATGATCGACCGGGATTTAACATTAGATAGCCAAAATAAATGCAAAAAATCCGCAAAACGGTTGCATTTGCGCTAAAACTCTGCTATAATATAGTTTGGATGCCTATGTTATGGGCAAAAACGGAGCGCCGCTGCCGGGAGTGCGGCAGTCCGCAGTGCGGATAAAGGAGAGAACTATGAAAAAAATATTTGGCATAGCAGCCGGCACTGCTGCTGCGCTCGCTCTTCTTGCTGCCGCGCCTAAGGCAGCGAATGCCGCCGCTGAACCGGCGGAGACAACAACTACTGTTACGACGACAGCCCCCGCTGCGTCTACGACCACTACGACTTCTTCGGCTGCAACGACCACATCTGCCGCAAAGACTTCCTCTTTGTCTTCCACGCAGACTACTACGACCACGGCTGTATCTTCAACTGTCACAACGACCCAGCCTGCCGTGACTACGGTCGCTGACGGCTGGATCAAGGACGATTCCGGTCGCTTCTTCTATGGCGAGGACGGCGCTTACCTCACCGGCGAGCATACTATCGACGGCGACACCTACCTTTTCTCGGCGAACGGCGTCCTCAAGACCGGCTGGCGCACAGTCGGCGGAAGGAGACTTTACTTCGACCCCGCGACTGGCAAGCCCGTTTACGGCTGGATCGAGTACTGCGGGAGGAAATACTTCATTGCGATGGACTCCGGCAAGAAGTCTGGCATTGTTTGGATCCACTCCGACGAGGAAAAGGGCTATTTCTTTGATGAAAAAGGCGCGCTCAGCACCGAGACGGGCTTCTTTAAATATGGAGACAGCTTCTACTACGCTGGTGAAGACGGTTCCCTCGCAAAGGGCGAGACGCTCATCGGAGACCTTCACTATAAATTTGCCGACGATTTCAAGCAGCTGACCGGCTGGGCTGACCTCGAGAGCGGCACCTACTACTACGACCCCGAGACAGGCGAGGCTCAGGTCGGATTCGTCACGCTGAAGGACTCCGAGGGCGCGGAGCATACATATTATATATCCGCCGAGAGCGGACTCCAGAAGGGCGAGTTTACCGTTGACGGCGCACAGTTCAGCTCAGACCCCGAGAGCGGTGAGTTCCTTGCCGGTTGGGTGACCGCTGACGGCAAAAAGTACTACTACAACAGCAGCGGCGTCAAGGCAAAGGGCGTTACTGTCATCGACGACGTCGCCTACATCTTCGGCGAGGACGGCGTCATGGGTATCGGCTTCGTGAAGTACGGCGATGCGACTTACTACGCGAACGAGGAGGGCAAGCTGCTCAAGGGCAGGCTCCTCATCGACAGCAGCAAGTACTATTTCGATGACAATTATGTCATGGCGACCGGCTTCCAGGTCATCGGCGACAGCACATACTACTTCGCTGACGACGGCAAGATGATGACCGGACGTCTCCTCATCGACGGCAAGAAGTACTATTTCGCTGACAACGGTGTTATGCAGACCGGGCTCCAGACTATCGACGGCAAGACCTATTACTTCGCTTCCGACGGAACTATGCAGTTCGGCATAGTGACTATCGAGGACGGCAGCACCTACTATTTCAACGCGAGCGGCGTTATGACCACCGGCTGGGTGACAGTTGACGGCAAGAACTATCACTTCGCCGCTGACGGCAGAATGGACAAGAACAAGACCGTTGACGGCCGCAATGTCGGCGTGGCAGGATATGAGGTCGCTCTCACTTCCGTTCAGGTGCAGGCGAACAACATCCTCGCCTCCACAGGCAAGGGCGTGGCTGAGATATTCAATTACGTCCGCGACCACAACAAGTACAAATACATCGAGGACACCAAGTCCCTCGCGACTATCGAGTCGCTCGGCTGGTCTTCGTTCGCACAGTATGCGCTCAACAACAGATACGTTGTCTGCTACTACTTCGCAGCCATAACTGATCTTCTCTTCCAGCAGGCAGGCTACCAGACGAGGATCATCTACGGCACAGGACGCGGCGACGGCGACCACTACTGGAATCAGGTAGTCATCAACGGACAGTGGGTGAACTACGACACCTGCAACGGTTATTACGGCGTGTCGGATGATTACCTCAAGTCCCAGAACTACACATGGTATAAGTGCGTTTACGCAAAGTATTTCTGATAAAAGAAAGATATGGAGGATAATAAAATGAAAAGAAAGATCGCAGCTATCATGGCTTGTGCAGCAGTATTCGCAGCTGCCGCAGTTTCGTGCGGGAGCGACGAGGACAAGGGCGGCACATCAGTAACACTCAATGTGAACAGTCAGGCGGAGTCCACCGAGGCAGCCTCCGGCGAGGAGCAGTCCGAGGAGACAAAGCCCGCTGAGGAGAAGTCCGAGAAGACCGAGGAGAAGTCCACAGAGGCAAAGGAGGAAGAGTCCACAGAGGCAGACGAGGATAAGACCGAGGAGAATACCGAGAGCGACGGCAATAACGAGGAGCAGACCGAAGCTCCCACAGAGGCGGAGACAGAGGCTCCCACAGAAGCCCCCACTGAGGCTCCCGTACAGCAGCCGGTAGCGTCCGGCTACAGCTTCAGCTTCGGCGACCTTCTGAGCAGCTCGGCTATATCCGCGCTCGGCACTCCCAGCTACAAGGGAACAAGCGCCGCCTGCACCAGCAGCGGCAGCGACATCACTGTATATCAGTACAGCGGTCTGGAGGTACAGTCCTTCAACAACGGCGGCTCTGAGGCTATCTGCTCTATCGTCATCACCGGCAGCGGCTACTCCGCGGGCGGCGTTACGATCGGAAGCTCCCGCGACGCTGTAGTATCCGCGTTCGGCGGCGACGGCTCGTTCTACTCCGACGGTGACAAAGAGCTCACGTTCTCCTACAGCGGCGACACCGTATCCCAGATCGAATTCTACTATCCGGCATAAGGAGGAGCTGTCTTGGTATTCAGCAGTCCGGTATTCCTCTTTATATTCATGACGTCGGTGTTCGTGCTCTACCGCCTGATACCGGCCATTACCGCAAAAAACGTGCTGCTGCTGATATTCAGCATAGCATTCTATACCTATGGCGAACCGAAGGCAGTCGTGCTCATGCTCATCTCGATAGCGATGAACTACTGCTTCGGTCTCGCGATGAAGAAGGAAAACAAGGCGCGCAAGCCCGTGCTGGCGCTCGCGGTCATCGCGAACCTCACGATGCTCGGGATATTCAAGTATGCGGGCTTTGCGGCTGATATGCTCAACAGGCTCCCGTTCGTGACGGTAAGCGTGCCGCGCATCGCGCTGCCTATAGGCATTTCCTTCTACACCTTCCAGGCGATGTCCTACGTCATCGACGCCTACAAGGACCCGAAGTACATACAGCGCAGCCTCTATAAGCTGGCGCTGTACATAACCTTCTTCCCGCAGCTCGTGGCAGGACCTATCGTCAAGTACTACGATTTCGCAGACCAGATCGACCACCGCACCACCACCCCTGAAATGACTGCACAGGGCATACGCCGCTTCATCGTGGGACTTTCCAAGAAGCTGCTTATCGCGAACACTATGGCGCTCGCCGCGGACTACGTCTATGGTTTCGGCACTGACGGTCTCTCCATGGGACTTGCATGGCTGGGCGCGGTGTCGTATTTATTCCAGATATTCTTCGATTTCAGCGGCTACAGCGATATGGCTATCGGACTCGGCAAGATGTTCGGCTTCACGTTCCGCGAGAACTTCAACTACCCCTACATCTCGCAGTCCATGCAGGAATTCTGGCGCCGCTGGCACATCAGCGTGTCAACGTGGTTCAAGGAGTACCTGTACATACCCCTCGGCGGCAACCGCAAAGGAAAGGTACGCACGGCATTCAACAAGCTGGCAGTTTTCTTCTGCACGGGCTTGTGGCACGGCGCGAGCCTTAACTTCATCGTCTGGGGACTCCTCAACGGCGCCTTCATGATGCTTGAATCCTACGGGATACTCAAGCCCGCCAAATGGCTGAAGCCGTTTCGTCACTTCTACGCAGTGCTCGTGACAGTGCTGGCATTCGTATTCTTCCGTGCGGACGACCTCCCCACGGCTTGCCGGTTCATCGGGAAGATGTTCAGCTTCTCGGGCAGCAGCGCACAGACCTCCATGCTGCTCAGCCAGCTCACCCCGATGTATCTCATAATGTTCGTGCTCGCGATAGTCTTCTCCACGCCTGTTGTAAAGGCGGCAGGGAAGAAACTCAGCGCCGGGAAAGGCGCGGCAGCCGGCGAGGTCTGCACCTACGCGGTATCGCTCGTGCTGCTCGCGGTTTGCATACTCACGCTTTCGTCCGCGAGCTATAACCCGTTCATCTATTTCAGGTTTTAGGAGGTGCGGGCATGAAAAAGAACATTCTTTACTGTGCTTACTGCGCGGTATTCGTGGCAGTCTGTGCACTTCCTGCGGCGCTGACTCCATTCGTCAAAGCTGACGACAACAAGGAAAAGCGCGAGCTCGCGCAGCTCCCGAAGCCGGTAACGGACGGTAAGCTCAATTTCGACTACTTCGACGAGTTCGACAGCTGGTTCTCGGAGCACTTCGCGTGGAGGTCAAAGCTCGTCACTGCTGACGGGGAACTGAAAGCCACAGTGTTCGGCACATCGCCCAACAGCGACGTCATTGTCGGCACAGACGGCTGGCTCTACTACGGCGAGACCACAGACGATTTCCTCAACATCAACACGCTCTCCGGCAGGGGAGTGAGCAATATCCGGCATAATCTACAGCTCCTCAGCGACTACTGCGAGGCGTGCGGCGCGGACTTCATCTTCACCGTCGCCCCGAACAAGAACTCGCTCTACCCGGAGCATATGCCGTTCAACTACGTCGAGTCCGCCGACAAGGGCAACTACGAGCTTCTGGCGGAGAGCCTCGCTGACGCGGAATGGTTCTGCGACCTGAAAACGGCGCTCCTCGCGGCTGACTCGAATATCCCCCTCTACCACAAGGAGGACACTCACTGGAACAACCTCGGCGCCTACGTCGGGCATCTGTCCCTCATGGGAGCGCTCGGGCACGAGACCTGCCCCGCAGGTAACTGGACTACCCGGAACGACCGTCAGGGCGACCTCGCCGCGATGATCTACCCGTCCGCAAAGGCTGACGATATGCAGGTCTACAGCGACTACGTCCCGCAGTACACCTATATGGGGCACTTCCGCAGCTTCGACGACGTCACGATACGCACGTCCTGCGAGGGGAAGAGCGGCTCGCTGCTGATGTACCGCGACTCATACGGCGAGGCGATAATACCGTTCATCGCGGAATGCTTCTCCTCGTGCGAGTTCACGCGGAACGTCCCATACCAGACCGGCAGCATAGCCACCGGCGCGGCGGACACCGTGATACTCGAGATAGTGGAGAGGAATATCCCCAACTTGCAGAAATACGCCCCTGTAATGCCCGCACCGGAGGCTGACATCAGCTCAGCGGACGTTCAGGTGCAGACCGCAGCCCCGCTCATAAAGGCAGAGCAGGCGGGAATGTACACCCACATCTACGGCGAGATACCGGAGCAGTGGGTGAACGGCAGCCCTTCGGTGATATACGTCACCGCCGGCGGCACCACATACGAGGCGTTCAGCTGCTTCGAGGATAAGCTGCTCGGTCGCGAGGGCGAGACCTCGGACAACGGATTTTCGCTGTATATCTCCGCAGACGAGGATATCAGCACAGACGACATAACGATAACCGCGGTCAGTCCGGACGGACGCGCGGCGGCAAATAAGTAAAAGGTTGTGATTTGAATGAAGATCATGAAGATAACAGCGGCGCTGCTCACGGCGGTGAGTCTTGCAGCTGCACCTGCCAGCACCTATGCGGCGGAGGCTCCCGATGTTGAGACTTCAACCGTAAAGGTCGAGCCGGTCTATAAGGAATTCAACGAGCTCGAGGTCGGCGGAGGTTTCGCAGTGCGCCTGCTCACCGGCGCGGAGCTGAACGTCAAGGTGGACTTTGATTCCCCGGAGGTCACAAATGAGCCGTACTACAGCTATGACATCACAGACAGCAGGATCTACGGCTTTGAGGTCGAGGGAAGGACAAATACCCTTGACGACTACCGCTACTATCATCTTTCGCTGACTGCTAAGAACGACGACGGCGTCGAGTCCGGGACCTACAGGGAGACATTTGAGTTCCCCGACATCAACGATTCCCCGGACGGCAGCGTGCTCTATGCTGTTCTGGTCGAAGTGAGCAGCGAGCCCGGCGCGGCTGTTGAGGTAGAAAAGGAGGAGCCCGAGAAAGTAGACGGCGGCATCGCTTTCTATTACCATGTGACCTTCCACATCTCTGACTTCGTCCTCGGCGACGTCAACAGCGACGGACTCATCGACGGCGCAGACGCTTCCGCGATACTCGTCGAGAATGCTGCTGTGGCTGACAACTCGGGCACGTTCACGGACGTACAGAAAAAAGCCGCCGACATCAACGGCGACGGTCTGGTCGATTCCGCTGACGCCTCGCTGATACTCGCGTACAACGCCTACGCGGTCGATAACGGAACGCTCTCCATCGCGGAGTGGTTCGCAGCTGACAATGCATAAAAACACCGCCTGTGGTCATGTGACCGCAGGCGGTTTGCTTTTGCTTTACATAATTGGTTTCTCTGCGAGCAGCTGTCTCATCAGACAGAGGTCGAGGATATCGAGTACGCCGTTCTGGTCGAGGTCGCCGAGCTCCCAGTTCTTGATACCGTGGTCAGGCTGACCGAGCAGCCACTTCTGCATCGCGACAACGTCCGCGATATTGAACTCATAGTCCATGTTCACGTCGCCGGGATAGAGGTCGTGTATCAGCGGTGTGCGGTCGTCCTTGGTGATGAGCACGGCGTAGTTCACGCAGTTCGCGGACTGTCCGTTCGTGCCGAGCGTGACCTTCTCGCCCTTGTCAACAGAGCGGACATAGACCATCATCGCCACGTCGTTTGAGGTCGCCGCCGTAAGGTCTGTGAGCTCATAATCCCTGAGCCAGTCGGGCGTCGCAGTAACTCTCGTGTCCACGAGGACGAAAACGAAGATGTCACTGCCCGCCGTGAAGGTCGCGAGGTCGGAGTCAGTGTACTTTGAATCACACGCAGTGAGTATCTGCTCCGCGCCGGTGACCTCGTCGGGGAGCTGTGTGTAGGTGAAATCGCGGTCGCCGAAGATAGTGCTTCCGACTGCCGCATTATAGCCGATAGACCACTTGTCAGCAGTAGTCTCATCGGAGACTGTCAGCTCCTTGACGAGCACTCCGCTGAGCGGAAGTCTTGCGGGCTCGAGTATCCAGTCCTGACAGTTCGCACCGTTGACCTCCCACTCCTGCACGTTCGCGCCGGAGGCAGTGAGACCGTCCTTGATCTCAACAGCCGAATTCTCACCGGAAACGCGGGTGCGTATCTTGTAGGAGCCGTCGCCGTTGGCAGTGAGCATGAACTGCTGGTTGGTGCCGCCGTTGAACTGGTATATGTCGATATTTGTGCCGTTGTCAGCTTTCTTGGCTGCAACGTCGAGGACGTAGGTATTGCCGTCGCCGAGCGCGGAGTAGAGATAGTAGTAACCGTCACCCGCGGAAACGAGCTTCCAGACGTTATGTGCCGCAGGAGCGTCCTGACCCCACTGCTGAACGTTTGCACTGTTCTCGGCAGCCGCGTCCGCGACTTCCATGTACAGACCGCTGTTGACGTTCTTTATCATGTAGGTGGAGCCGTCGGTGAACTCAGCCGCGACAGGTCCGCTCGGAGCCTCGGTGTACGCCGACGCCGGAACGCCCTTTGTGCCGTAGCGCAGGTACATCATGCTGTCTTTGGAGCTCTGGCAGCCGCTGTAGCTGGTCGTATAGCCGGCGACCTCGCTGGCGTTCTTCTTTATATAGGTGTAGTTGCTGTTTGCCTTCCATGTGCCGGTCTGCGCATACGAGGGATTGCTCGCGGTGCCGTCGCCGGCGTAAAGACGCTTTGCAGTGCCGTCGGTCGCGGAGCCGCTGTCGAGGAAGTACCCGAGGTTCTGGTCGTTCGCGCCAGCCTGGTTCCAGTCGCAGCAGACATTTCCGCCGTTCGCGTAGTAGCAGTTCTCGGTGAAGATATTGCAGTTCGCCTGAACGGTGTACGCCATCGAGAAGCTGTTGACGTAATTGTTGAGGGAGTGGTAGTAGCCCCAGCGCATGAGTCCGGGAGCGCGGGTGAGGGTCTTGTCGAACTTGTTCGCCGCGATAGTCATGCGCGGGAAGCCGTTGTACTTGGAGTAATTGCTCGCGGAGCTGTCCGGGTAGCCGAGGATAAGACCGTATTCGTGCAGACCGAACGAGCACTCGGATACCGTGCAGTAGTCCGCATAGTAGCAGCACGCGAGAAACTTGTCCTTGTCGCTGACGGAATTATCGGTGCCGTAGGGATTGTAGCCGCTGTGTCCGGTGAAGGTCACATGATCTACCCAGAGATTCTGACCGCCGCGGAAATAGACCATGATGTTGTCGTTTCCGTTAGCCTCAGCGGAGTGCTGGATATCGAAATTCTTGATGATGACGTTGCTGCCGTTGCCCTTGTCAGACTGCTCAGTCGTGAAAGCAACGTTGTTCAGCGTGTGGGCATTGTAGCTGCCGATGATCGTCTTTTTCGATGCGACCTGTATCCTGCCGGGAGCGGTGTACTTCTGCCCAAGGCTGTCAGCCGAGAAGCTGTTGAGCGAGATATTTGCCGTGACTACGATAGTATAGGGCGTCGTGGACTCGGCGTACTTCTTCAGGTCGTCGAAGCTGGTGACCTCGACCGTCTCGCCGAAGAGACCGCCGATATCACCGGCTTTTACAGTTGAGCCGGACGCGAGCGGGTCGTCGTCGGAGCAGTAGCCCGCAAAGCCCTGCAAGCCGTCGCAGTTGAGCGTCCAGAGCTGGCTGTCAGCGCCGGTATAGCTCGCGAGAGTCATTCCGGACGTTCCCTGCGTGAGCGCGAGGGAGGTGTCGGAATAGTTCACGATCTTGTAGCAGAGGTCGTTGCCGAGGTGATCCTGCGACACGGGTACGACGTACCAGTGCTGGGACTGAGCCGACTCGGAGCCATACATTATAACATTGGCGCCGGCTGTGACGTTGTAGCCCTGCGGCGTGAGAAGACGTCCGGACTGCGCGTTAACGAGCTTGAAGAACGTGCCCTTGGAGTCCGCGCCGACGCGGTCGAAGCGCCACGAGCAGGCGAGGTCGCTGCCGAGAGCCTTCACGGAAAGGGAAGCGCCGTCGGCGGTGCCGTTCTCGGTGAGGACGAGAGAGGCGTCCTTGGTGGAGATATTCATGAGCTGAACGGGGTAGTCGGTGGACAGCGCAGAGGCTGTCACCTCCATGCCGCGGAAGCCGAACAGAGGGGTCAGCCACGAGGCGAGGAGGGCGAGCGACAGTATGAGGGCCTGCCGCAGACGGGTGCGTAATTTCATAAAATTTACCTCCTGAAATAAAATGTTTAATTTTCAAACTCCAACAAAATTTATCAATAATATTATATCACACAAATCACGGGCTGTCAACAAGGATGCTCAGAAGTGTCAGAAGTGCCACTTGAAGTGGGATTTTTATTCAATTTGTATAGTTTAGGATAATCCGGTTAGTCTGCGAAAATCGCCCGCGAGCAAGCCGCGACATGCGTATTGTACACCTCAGAGACAGAATCTGCACACAAAAACCCGGCTTTTCACACTCCAATCTGTAAAATGCGTATGCAATTTTAACAAAGAGTTCATATTCACACAGATTTTACACCAATTATGCATTTTGCGGGTTGAAAAAAGTTTTCGGCGTACTTATAATGAAATTATGCAATAAGCACAGTCGGCACAGCTATGCCTTGACGGCAGCGGCTCCGTGTACTGACCGTGCATGAGGACTGGGGTACAATAACAATATTAACTCGTGAACGAAATATGAATAAGGAGGAAAAAGTTATGAATTTCAAGAAGATAGCGGCAAGCCTCACTGCCGCTGCGTGCTTCGCAGGCGTTATCACGGCTGTCCCGGATTTCGGCGGCAGTACATACGCTGCTGAGCTCGTACACAATGACTTTGAAGTCGACTACGGCGGCTGGCATGAGTTCGGCGACTACACCACCCTGACCGCCGTTCCCGGCGGCGGTGCCAACGGCACAAGGGGAATGCTCGTAAGCGGCAGAACCGTCATAGGCGACGGCGCTCAGTCGTCCAAGGGCTTCTACCTCAACGGCGGCGTTGAGTACAACTACAGCATGGAGGTAATGAGCGAGAAGGATCAGGTGTTCCACGTTTCGCTCGTTGTACAGGATCTCTATACTGAGGCTGAGACGGAGATCCAGCTCATGACCAAGAGCGTCAAGGCTGGCGAGTGGACAGAGCTTTCCACAAAGTACACTGCCCCCGATAACAGCTATGAGTTCCGTCTTACCATCACAACTGAGTCAACAGACGATTTCTACTTCGATAACGTTCTCGTTACAGAGCAGAGATCCAAGAACGAGGTCCACGCAGCTTCCTCGCAGAAGGGACTTAAGGATGAGTTCGCAAACTACTTCCGCGTAGGTAATATCCTCAACGGCGGTACAGTACAGAATTCCACTATACTTGCTGACTATCTCAAGGACTTCAACTCTATCGAGTGCGAGAACGAGACCAAGCCGGATGCTACTCTTGTTCAGTCGGGCTCGACAGATACCAATATCAAAGTATCCCTCAGCAGATGCGCAGCTATCGCTGATTTCTGCTCGCAGAACGGCATCGGCTTCCGCGGACACACGATGGTATGGCACAGCCAGTCTCCTTCGTGGTTCTTCAGAGAGGGCTTCAATTCCAACGGCGCTTTTGTTAACACGACTACGATGAATCAGCGTCTCGAGAGCTACATCAAGAATATGTTCAACGCTTTCGAAACGCAGTATCCTAACCTCGACCTCTTCGCATACGATGTATGTAATGAGTGCGTATCCGATGACTCCTCCAGAACGGGTGCTCCCGGCTGGGGACCCAGAGTTGCCGGCGATAACGATAAGAACCATGACGGTACTTCCGCATGGGTATCTGTTTACGGCGACAACAGCTTCGTAAGACAGGCGTTCACATACGCTAAGATGTATGCTCCCGAGGGTTGTAAGCTGTTCTACAACGACTACAACGAGTACTGGGATCATAAGAGAGACTGTATCTACAGAATGTGTAAGGAGCTCTATGAAGAGGGCGTCCTCGACGGTGTAGGAATGCAGTCCCACATCAATGCAAACTGGGATGGTTTCTCCGGCTATAACAATTACGTTACAGCTATGAAGAAGTACCTCTCCATCGGCTGTGAGGTACAGATCACCGAGCTCGACATCAGCGTCGAGAACGGCACATATTCCGCACAGGATCAGGCAAGGAAGTACACAGGTATAGCACAGGCTGCTATGGACTGGAACGATAACCCCGAGGGTACAGGTAGAGTAACTCTGTACCAGATCTGGGGACCCAACGATGCTAACTCGTGGCTCTCTGCTGGCTCTAACGCTCTTCTCCGTGATTCCAACAACAATCCTAAGGCTGCGTACACAGCACTTTCGTCCATGCTCCCCGAGTCTGAGTGGGGCATCGGTATCCCGTACACAGGTCCCGGAAGCAGCGGCAATACGCCCACACCCGTAAATCTTCCCGATGAGAACGGATTATACTTCCACGATACATTCGAGGGTTCCACGAACAGCTGGAGCGGCAGAGGTGCTGCATCTGTTTCCACAAGCGGCAGAGCTGCTTATGAGGGCAGCGAGTCCCTCCTCGTTCAGGACAGAACAGCTGCATGGAACGGCGGTGCAAAGTCTCTGAGCAGCAAGTGGTTCAAGGCTGGCGAGAAGTACAGCTTCAGTGCTTGCGCGCTGTCGCTCGACGGCGCAGCTTCCGTTGACTTCAAGTTCACTCTCCAGTACACTGGCTCCGATAACGAGACATACTACTCCGAGATCGCAAGCGGAACAGCCCTCAGCGGTGAGTGGATCCAGCTTGCAAACACAGAGTATGAGATCCCCGCAGGCGCAACAAATCTTCAGATCTACGTTGAGACATCTGACGATTCCACAGCTAATTTCTACGTTGACGACGTTTACGCAGCTATCCCCGGCAAGGTAATTGACGGCCCTGGCGGCGGCAGACAGATCAACCTCGGCGACCTCGACTTCGACGGCGTTATCACAGCAGTTGATATCTCCCTCGCAAGACAGGGTCTCGTAAACAGCTTCACTGACAGCGTAACAGCTCTCGTAGCAGACGTTGACCAGAGCGGTGAGTTCGAGGTAGCAGACGTAGTAAATATCCAGAAGTTCGTCCTCGGCATGATAACAGCATTCCCGGTAGCAGAGAAGAAGATAGACGTTGCTAAGTATGAGTCCATTTTCGCATCTGTAACTACAGCTACAAGCTACAAGAAGGACGGCGAGAACAACGTATGCTGGACTCAGCGCTTCGGTGCTGACCCCGGCTGGATGGTATACAAGGACAGACTCTATGTATTCACCACAAACGACGCTATCGAGTACAACTCCGCAGGACAGATCCGTTCTATCAAGTACGACAGCCAGACGCTCAACTGCTTCTCTACAGCAGACCTCGTAAACTGGACTGACCACGGCGCTATCCCCGTTGCAGGCAAAAACGGCCATAACGGTCCCGCAAAGTGGGCGAGCTTCGCATGGGCTCCCGACGCTTGCTGGAAGACGATCAACGGCAAGGATAAGTTCTTCCTCTACTTCGCTGACAGCGCAGGCGGTATCGGCGTTCTCACAGCAGACGCTCCCGAGGGTCCCTACACAGATCCTATCGGTCACGCACTTATCACAAAGTCTACCCCCGGCTTCGGCGACGTTGAGTGGCTCTTTGACCCCGGCGTAATGGTAGACGACGACGGTACAGGCTACCTCTACTGCGGCGGCGGCGTTCCCAGCGGCAAGGCTGCTGACCCCGGCACAGCAAGAATAGTCAAGCTCGGCGCAGATATGACATCTCTCACCGGCGAGTACGCAAGACTTAATCCCCCCTACCTCTTCGAGGACTCCTCGATAATCAAGGTAGACGGCACATACTACTACTCCTACTGCACAAACTGGAGTACAGGCGGTAATCCCTATGGCTTCAACAATGCTGAGATCGCTGTAATGACATCCAGCAATCCTATGGGACCGTTCACCTACAAGGGCATCTGCCTCAAGAACCCTGCTTCCTACCAGCTCGACGGCGGCGGAAACAACCACCACTCCATCATCGAGTTCAAGGGCAATTACTATGTACTCTACCACAGCCGCCACCTTTCCAGAGCAATGGGTATTGTCGGAAAGACAGACGACGGCGGTGACGACCTCGGAGCTAATCTCCGTTCGACTCACATCGACAAGGCTACATTCTCCAACGGTATGTTCACAGCAACAGGTACCATGAAGGGCGTTGACCAGATCGAGACTCTCGATCCCTACACCAAGGTACAGGCTGAGACAATGGGCAACCAGTCCGCTGGTATCAGAACAACAGGTCTCCAGGATACTGTTGTTACCGGCAGCAAGGGCGAGTGGACAGAGGTAAAGGGCGTTGCCCTCGGAACAAATCCGAAGAGCATAACAGTCCGTGCTTCTTCCAAGGACGGTGCAGTCATCAAGGTTTGCACAAAGAGCGCAAGCGGCACAGCCATGACTTATGTCGAGGTTCCCGCAGGCGGATCTATGTCTAACATAACCTCTCCTATCGTTACAAAGGCGACAGGAACACAGGACGTATACTTCGTATTCAGCGGGGACGTCAGCTTTGACTCATGGCAGATAGCCTGAGCAAGTAATAATTGATTTAAACCGCCCGCTATCTGCACAACAGCGGGCGGGGTAAATAACTCCAAAAATATTGTAAGGGACAAATCAGCGCAAAAGAGCCGTACATCATCTGTACGGCTTTTTTGCGTCCATATGCAAAGACCGGACACCTTCGCAGGAAGGTATCCGGTCTGTCGTCTTGTATTACAGGTACTTCAATAACTCATCTCTCATGCCGTCGTACTTTTTGTCAGTGAGACCGAAGTCCATCTCCTTGTAGTTCCAGACACTTCGGGAGATGCCATGCTTCTCGAATACTGTGTGGATAGTTCTGAACCACTTGAGTGAATCCTCCGCGGAGGCGAGGTCGATCATACCGTATTCGCCGCAGTAGAGGGATACTCCGTGCTTCTCAGCCTTTGCCACAGCAGTGGAGAAAAGCTCCTCAAAGTACTCCTCGGACGTTCCGGACTCCTCAAAGCTCACGCGCTTTGCAGGGTCGATGCGGACAGTCCACGTCGCTCCCTGATGAGTGAATTCGAGCGGCTCGTAGCAGTGGAAATTGTACACGATGTTGCTGTCATAGGGCTCGTCAAGGTACTGAACCTCAGCCGCGCCGTTGTTGTTGTAGCTTCCGACGAGGATAATGGTCTCGGGCGCATGAACGCGGATACGTTTTATGCACTCTCGTGCGATGCGGTTCCACGCGGTGATGTACGCCTTGTCGGTGACCTCGTTGAGAAGCTCGAAGGCGACGTTGTCAGGGGCACTGCCGTAGCGGCGGGCGAGCTCGGTCCAGAGCGCATAGAACTGCTCCTGATACTTTTCGCTGTCGAAGAAACCGGACTCCGTTGAGCCCTCGTCGAAGGAGAACCCTGCGGTCTTGTGGATATCGAGGATAGTTTTCAGACCGTATCTGCGGCAGCTCGCGAGGGCGCTGTCGATGAGCGCGAAACCGCTGTCGATGAAGCCGTTCCCGGTCTGGAGGATATTGTAGTCGATAGGGATACGGACGTGGTCGAAGCCGAAGTCAGCCGCCTGACGGAAGTCGGGATCAGTGATGAAGCCGGCGAGGTGCTCGGGGGAGTAGTCGCACTGCGAGAGCCAGCCGCCGAAGTTCACGCCCTTGATAAAACCTTTTTTTCTGAGCATAGTGATTAGCCTTTCCATATTTACAGTGAACGTCAAAGAATAACGTTCACTATAATAAATGATCTGAAGTGCCTCGCACATCCGCAAACTAATTGTTTGCTCCATGCGGATCGGCAAATAGCAAACGCTCAAATTTTTTGTCGTTTGCTATATGTGAGTTGTATTATATCATTTAAAAAACATCTTGTCAACCGGTTATATCAAAAATGTGCAATTTTTGCACTAAATATCTATTTTGCTGACTGTTCCTCCGCCTGCGGAAGATCCGCCCCGACCGGCTTTTCTCTTGCGTTTTTCCGCCGTATATGGTATAATACTCTTATACCAGACCGGAGGTGACGCCATGAACAGTTCAACCGAAAAAGCACTCTCGGAATTCATCTTCACCAAGCGTGAGGAGCTCTTCGAGCACGCCTCGTTCGACCGTGAGATAGCCTTTTACGAGAGTATCTGCACAGGAAATATGGAGCTCGTGCGCGTGTTCATGCAGCCCCTGAACTGCGAGGGCTGCGGTACGCTCAGCGAGGACCCCATGCGGAACCTCAAGTACCACATGGTCGTGCTGGCAGCGCTGATAGCGCGCTCCTGCGTGAACGGGGGACTGTCCCCGGAGGAGGCATACAGTCTCAGCGACTACTACATCATGAAGACCGACAAATGCTCGAATGAGGCGGAGGTACGCGCTGTACACGCCGAGATGATAGAGGGCTACACAGACCGTATGCGCCGCGTAAGACTGGGCGGAGCGTACTCCAAGCAGATAGTCCGCGCGGCTGATTATATCGTCACGCACCTGCACGAGCGCATACTCCTCGAGGACGTCGCAGAGCACCTCGCAATAAGTCCCGAGCACCTCTCCCGCCTCTTCCGCAAGGAGACCGGCATGACCTTCGGCGAATACGTCAACCGCACGAAGATCGAGGAAGCGGTGGCGCTGCTGATGTACACCGAGCGCACGGACATCGAGATAACTAACCTCCTATGCTTCAGCTCGCAGAGCTACTTTATCAAGGTCTTCAAGAAGGTGACCGGCTCGACGCCGAAGCAGTTCAAGAAGCAGTATGAGATACGCGCACTGAAGAACAAATGACCCCCCAAGGGCTGCCGATATGGCAGCCCTTTTGCATAATTCTTGGAGCAGATATCAAGATTTTACTATTTTTATCAAAATTATAGTATACCTCTCCGGCGCTTTGCACTATAATTTTTTACAGTGGGATATGAATTTGTGTGTCTTTTAGCACAGACACATGATTATAGGCAACACCAAAATCAACGGGACGTGATGTCCCAAGGAAATGAGAGGGAATTTTTATGAAGAAACACTCACTGAGACGCTGCGCAGCAGCATTTGCTGCTCTCGCGGTAATGGCTTCTGCGATGCCGGCAGTTCCGTTTTCTGCGGTCGCGGCTGACAACATCATCAAGAACTCCACGTTCGACACAGGCGTGTCCGGCTGGGGCACCTACAAGGAGAGCGGCGGCGCCTGCAAGCTCTCGACTGACAGCGGCAGACTTGCTCTTACAGTCTCCAGCGTCGGCAAGGTAAATTACGCTGTACAGGTCTTCTACGACATCATTCCGCTGTACAAGAACGGCGTTTACCACATCTCCTATGACATCTCCTCCTCCACTGACCGCTTCATCGAGTGCATGATCCAGCAGAACGGCGGAGACTATACAGCCTACACATGGAAGGGACTCAACCTCACCTCCACACCCCAGACAGTAGACTACGAGTTCACAATGGAGTATGACACAGACATCATGTCCAAGCTCGTGTTCAACTGCGGTATACAGGAAAAGCACGAAGGCGAGCTCCCCGAGCACACTATCTACATCGACAACGTAAAGCTCGAGCTTGTTGATGACAGCCAGGTGGACTACTCCTCCACAGAGACCTACGAATCTGACATCAACATCAACCAGGTAGGCTACAAGACAGACGCAAGAAAGATCGCGGTGTTCCGCAACGTTACGAACGAGACTGAGTTCTCCGTTGTGAATGCCGATACGAACGAGGTCGCATATACAGGTTCCCTCAGCGGCAGCATAAACAACACCTCCGCAGGAGAGACCAACTATCAGGGAGATTTCTCATCTGTGACCGCACCCGGCAAGTACTACATCAAGTGCGGCAGCCTTGATAACTCCTACACCTTCCAGATCGGCGACAACGTTTACACCAATCTCATGAACGACACAGTAAGGATGCTCTACCTCCAGCGCTGCGGCGTTCAGGTCGAGGACGAGATGTACGGTCATGAGGCCTGCCACACCTCCACAGCAACTATCTACGGCACGAACCAGACGATAGATGTTTCCGGCGGCTGGCACGACGCAGGCGACTACGGCAGATATGTCGTACCGGCTGCAAAGACCGTCGCAGACCTCCTCTACGCATACCAGGCAAACCCCGATATGTTCGGCGACAACATCGGCACACCCGACAGCGGCAACGGCGTTCCGGACGTTCTCGATGAGGCACGCTTCGAGCTCGAGTGGATGATGAAGATGCAGACGAACGACGGCGGCGTTTACCACAAGGTATCCTGCGCAACGTTCCCGGGCTATGTAATGCCCCAGGACGAGAAGGGCGAGCTCATCGTAATGCCCGTTTCCTCCACAGCTACAGCTGATTTCGCAGCTGCAATGGCTCTGGCTTATGAATTCTACAAGGACGTTGATTCGTCCTTCGCAAATAAGTGCCTCTCCTGCGCTGAAAAGTCGTGGGACTGGCTCTCCAATAACGGAGCAGTGCTCTACTCCAACCCCGCTGACATCGTTACCGGTGAGTACGGCGACAAGTCCGACTCTGACGAGCGCTACTGGGCAGCAGCTCAGCTCTACCGCGCAACAGGCGATCAGAAGTACCTCAACGCCCTCGGCTCTGTAAAGAAGGGCCTCGGCTGGGCAGACATGGGTTACTACGGCAGCATCGCACTCGTGACTATGGACGGTATCGACAAGAACTCCGCAGCTTACGAGAATGCAAAGGACTCCATCGTCAGCCAGGCAGGCACGCTCGCTTCTATCAGCTCCAAGCAGGCTTACGGCGTGGCAGTCACAGCATACGAGTGGGGCAGCAACATGACAGTTGCTAACGCAGGTATGATGCTTTCTCTCGCACAGCAGCTCACAGGCGATGAGTCCTACGGCAAGGTTGCACAGGATCAGCTCAATTACCTCCTCGGAACCAACCCGCTCGGCTACTGCTTCGTAACAGGCTATGGTACAGTTTCCCCGGAGCACCCGCACCACAGACCTTCCATGAACCAGCCCGTTGCAATGAAGGGTATGCTCGTGGGCGGCGTGGACGAGAACCTCGAGGACAGCGCAGCAAAGGCTTACACACAGGATAGCCCGCGTGCAAAGCGCTACGTTGACAACTCCGAGAGCTACTCCACAAACGAGATCACTATCTACTGGAACTCACCGCTTACTGCTCTTATCGCGCTCACAGGAGCTTCCGAGGGCACATCTCACCAGAGCGGCGGCTACCTTGCCGGCGACGCAAATGAGAGCGGCGAAGTAAATATGGCAGATGCTGTTGCTATCATGCGCAGCCAGGCAGACCCCGATGACTACGCTCTTACAGAGCAGGGCAAGCTCAACGGTGACGTTATCGGTGCTGACGGTATCTCCAATCTGGACGCTCTCACTATCCAGCAGTATGAGGCTGGCATAGTTACAGCTCTTCCGATCGACCAGCCCCAGCAGACAGTCGTAACGACAACTACCACTCAGCCCGCAACAACTACGACTACGACCAGAGCTACAACTACCCAGGAGTCCACAACTACAACAACAACTACCACAGTTACTACAACTACAACAACTCAGCCCGCTTCCAAGTACACTGACTACGGCACACCCATGAACGAGAACGCTCAGATGGTCGCTGACTTCAGAAAGGGCACGACCCCGCTGTTCTTCGCTTCTGACGGCTGGACAAACGGCTCCTGCTTCGACTGCGGCTGGTACAAGCAGAACGCACAGATCGCAGACGGTATGCTCACACTCTCCATTGATAAAGACTGGTCCGGCAAGTATCATTACTCCGGCGGTGAGTACAGAACAGCAGACCACTACGGCTACGGCTACTACGAGACTTCCATGATGGCTATCAAGAACGACGGTGTTGTATCCTCCTTCTTCACCTACACAGGCGAGAGCGAGAACAATCCGTGGGACGAGATCGACATTGAGATACTCGGCAAGGACACCACAAAGGTACAGTTCAATTACTACACAAACGCTCAGGGCGGACATGAGTTCTTATATAATCTCGGCTTTGACGCTTCTGAGGGATACCACACATACGGCTTCGACTGGCAGCCCGGCTACATCTCATGGTATGTTGACGGCGTTAAGGTCTACACCGCAGAGCAGAATATCCCCTCCACACCCGGACGTATCATGATGAACACATGGCCCGGCGTAAGTGATCCTAGCAACAATGACAACGTCATCGACTGGCTCAAGGCATACGACGGCAAGACACCGCTTGAGGCACACTACCAGTGGGTAACATACAATCCTACTAAGTAATCTTCATAAAAAAGTCGGGCAGAGTCCCCCTTTGCCCGACGATATCCTTCCATAAGAGGACTGCTTCGGCAGTCCTTTTCCCTTGCGGGGACGCCCACGCGGGCGGTTCACGTTGCCGCTCGTAAACTCGCTCACTCTTAACAACGACCTTACTCGTACATCGCATACGGAACACTTTTTGAGCGTATTTGTAGGGGCGCCCTTTGGGCGCCCGCAGATAACCATTATGTCCGGTTCGATCCAGAAATCGACTCCAACCGCGAAACAACACAAAAACCGCTGTACCCCCCCAGGCACAGCGGTTTGTTTTATTTAGTCTCCACGAGGTACGTCCTCATCATGCAGAGGTCGTGGATAGTTATCGTTTCCGAGCCGTCGAAGTCGCCGGCAGACCAGTCTGTGAGACCGCCCTCGCCGAGAATGTACTCCTGAAGCATAACGACGTCCGCAACGTTGAACGCACCGTCCGCATTGACGTCGCCCTTCACCTTCTGCGGTATCTTGCCCGCCGGAACAGGCTCAAGAACGAATCTCTGAGTGCCGTCGCCGGTGAAGCTCTGCTGGACAAGTGCTGTGTCAGTGACGGTCAGTGCGGAGCTGTTATCCGAAACTGCTGTGAATATGGAGTAGGAGCCGTCCTTGTTGCACCGCAGGGTGAACTGCGTCATCGGGCTGCCGACGACATCTACCGCCGCAGCACTGACACTCACGCCGTCTGCCGCTGAGTTCTTGCTCATCAGGATATTCTCGCCGGTACCGGCTGTGCAGAGCGTATACTCGCCGTTCTCGCCGGGTCTGATGATCCATACTTCCTCTTTCTCTTTGTTTCCGACGACTGCGCCGTTTGATGTACTGATCGGAAGTCGGCTGCTGACATTCCTTATTATGTATGCGCCCTCGTTTACAGTCGGGTACACAGGAGTGATCCTCCAGAGCTGGCAGTCGTACTCGTGGTACGCATATTGGTTGACGTTCCCGCCGTTCTCCTTCGACCACTCGAACACGTCGAGCGCTCCGTTGCCGCCCGAGCATTTGGAGACGATACCGTAGTACGTTCCGTTCTTTACTATCCTGAACAACTGCTCGTCGCCGCCGGTGTACCTGCGCAGCTCCACGTTCAGACCGTCTGCCGCGCTGTTCTCCGCGACAGATACACACATATCCTCGTTGCCGACCGGAACTATCCTGCACCAGCCGCCGTCCTCCGAGACTATGCGCCACTGCTGAGCCCACGACTTGTTGAGATCCCACTGCTGGATATTCGTGCCTTCGTCGAGTGCGCCGTTCGGGAGATCGAGCGAGAGTCCGCTGTTTTTGTTGGTGATGAAATACGTAACGCCGCTGAGCAGCTCCTCTCCGCTGACATACGCTGAAGCACCCGTTCCGCACGCTGTATCAGGGTCAACGATGAGCTTCGCGTCGGGGTAAGTGTAGTCATAGACGCCGGACTCACGCGGAGTGCCGGTATACGCCGAGGTCTTAGCGCCCCAGATCGTATGATTATTGTTCCCGACCGCCGTGAACGACATCACAGTCTTGCCGGACTCGTCCTGAGCCGCGAGGAAGTACCCGCAGTACTTCTGCCCGCCGATCGTTATCACAGCCTCCGCGGAATCGCCCGCCTGCTCCCATGTACCGCTGACAGCGCCGCTGACGGTGCCGTCCGCATTGAGCTTCACCGAGCTGTAATTGATGATGTTGCCGTCGGTCGCGGTGCCGTGGTCGATGAACTCATAATCGCCGACGATGTCGCCCGTCTCGTAGCCGCCTGCGGAGAGCTTGTCCCCGCTGTACTCGAACGGCGCGACCACAGGCCAGCCCTCGCTGTTGAACCACATCTGATGCACGCGAACCTCATGGTACTCAGTGCCGTCGTCAAATCTCGCGTGATAGAACAGGTACCACTGCCCGTCGTCATCGCGCAGCACGGAGTTGTGTCCGCACGCCATGTACGCGGTACTGAGCGAGCTGAATTTATAGTTGCCCATGACCTTCAGCCCCGTATTGTCGAGGTTCGAGCTCGCGGACATTATCCCCGATCTTCCCGCAGCGTCCGTGAATGGACCGGTGGGGGAGGTGGAACGGAAAACGCGCATATTGTAGCCGCCCGTCGAGGTCAGCCCGCCGTAGGTCACCCAGAGGTAGTAGTACCCGGTGTCGGCGTTGTACTCGATGAACGGACCCTCCCCGGACTTATGATAGCCGCCGGTGAGCTTGGTGCCGAAGTAGCTGTCCACCATGCGCCCGTCGGAGGTAGTGCCGGTCTTGGGGCGTATGCAGCGTCCGGTCGCGGGGTCGATCTGGAGGGTAAAAATACCGCCCGACCACGAGCCGTAGACCATGTACATCTTCCCGTCGGTGTCGTAGTAGATAGTGGGGTCGATAGCGTTGGGGCAGGTGCGGTAGTCGTATGCAGTGCCGTTGAACCAGCTGTCGTTGTAGGTCACCTCGCCCGCAGCGATGAGCTCGTCGATGTTGGTGGAGGTGTACTTGCGGTTGACGTTCTTTGTGGTGCTCGTCGCGTAGGTGTCATTGGACGTAAATCCCGAATACACGAGCGTATCCACGAATGTGTAGGGACCCTCCGCGTTTTTTGAGGACGCATACGCGATGACGGAAGTGTTCCACGTCGAGGACGTGCAGAAGTACATCAGGTATGCGCCCTTCGAGCCGTCAGTGTTGACGTAGTCCGCGTCCCAGACAACGTCCGGCGCCCACACCGCGAAGCCGCCCACGCAGTCCCCGAGATCCTCGCCAGCCCACGCGAACGCCTTTGCGAGGTTCTGCGAGAGGTTGCCGAACTCGACGTTGTTTGGCGTGGTATAGCCGTTCGTGAAGCGTGTCCAGTTCATGAGGTCGGTGGACTTCGCCGCGTCGACGTGCGAACCGAAGACATAGTATGTGCCGTCGTTCGCCTTGATTATCGACGGGTCATGCACCGACACCCGCGAGTGAGAGGCAGCGAGTGCGTCGCCTGCCTGTCCGGGCACAGCCGACAGCGCGCCCGCAGCGAGCACGCCGGACATCAGCAGTGACATCAGTCGTTTCAGTTTCATTTCAAACTCCTTTCATAGCTTTTATGCCTATTTTACACCATAGCTCAGAGGGTAGCAATGATGTTTTGAACCATTTTCAGTGCATTTTCAGGCTTTTTTCTGTTCCTCCTCGTATGCGGCGCGGACAGCCCTGCTGAGCTGGTCAGCGCAGGACGTGGGACGGTTATTGCAGGTGTTGCCCGAGAGCTTAGCCTCGATCTGCTCGACGGTCCAGCCGTCAACGAGCTTTGAGATAGCCTTGAGGTTGCCGTTGCAGCCGCCGATGAAGCGGATATTCGTGACAACGTCGCCCTCCATGTGGAAGAGAATCTGCTGAGCGCAGACCATCTGAGTCTTGTAAGCGTGATCCATAGTAATACCTCCGTTTTTATTCTTCAAAGAGCGGTGTTGAGAAGTACCTCTCCGCAGTATCGGGGAGGATAGTGACGACGGTCTTCCCCTCGCCGAGCTTCTCCGCGAGAGCGAGCGCCGCAGCGACGTTCGTGCCGCTCGATATACCGCACATTATCCCCTCCTCGGACGCGAGCCGCTTGGCGGTATTTATGGCGTCCTCGTCGGTGACGATGTGTATATGGTCATAGATGTTGGTGTTGAGTATCTCCGGGATTATGCCGTCGCCGATGCCCATCTGCAGGTGCGTGCCGATAGTTCCGCCCGCGAGTATCGCAGCGTGCTCGGGCTCGACAGCCCAGATCTCCATGCCGGGGTTCTGCGATTTCAGCGTCTCGCCGATACCTGTTATCGTGCCGCCCGTGCCGATACCGGAACAGAACCCGTCGATCCTGCCGGCGGTCTGTTCGAGTATTTCCAGCGCGGTGTAGTATTTGTGCGCGAAGGTATTATCGGGGTTCTCGAACTGCTGCGGGACGAACACCCGCGGGTCCTTCGCCGCCATATCGAGCGCAGTGTCGAGACACTCCTGAATGCACTTGCCGATGTCGCCGTCGTCGTGGATGAGTATGACTTCCGCACCGTAGTGCCGGACGAGCTTGCGGCGCTCCTCACTGACGGAATCCGGCATGATTATGACGGTCCTGTAGCCCTTGACCGCCCCGACGAGCGCGAGTCCTATGCCCTGATTGCCGCTTGTCGGCTCGACGATAATGGTGTCCTTGTTTATCCTGCCGGCTTTTTCTGCGCCGCGTATCATGTTGTATGCGGTGCGCGTTTTGACCGAGCCGCCGACGTTCAGCCCCTCGAACTTCACGAGTATCTCGGCATTTCCGGGCTTGTTCATGCGGCTGAGCCTTATCATCGGTGTGTGACCTATAGCTTCGAGTATATTATTGCAGACCATTCTGATCCTCCGTAAAATGAAATCTATACCATTATATCACATCAGAACAGAAAAAGCAACGCCCGGGGAGAGATTTCTGTTTACAATTAAGTCACAGTTTTGTCATTGACAGTGAATGTGACTTGTGCTATACTGTAAATAAAGTAACAGCATGGGAGATGACCATAATGATCGCAGAAAAAACTGACCTTATCATCAAAGCAATGGGATTCGATATCGTGCGGATCGCCGATGCAGCCGGCTTTGACCGTTCTATCGTCAGCCGTATCAGGAACGGCGCGCGGATTCCCAAGAAAAACAGCTCAAGTATCGAAAAATTCGCCCGCGGAGTCATCATCTGCGCCGAGCGCGAGGGCAAGACAGACTTGCTCTGCCGCACTATCGGGTGCAGCACTGCGCTGCTTCCCGACGAGATCAAGTCTGCTCTTCTTGACTGGCTTTTTGATGAAAACGACGCCACCGACGTAATGCAGCAGCCCGTCAGCGGCAGCGACGGACGCGCCTTCGGCAGCAAGCTCAGCCGTCTCATGGAGCTCGCCGACATAAACAATGCCACACTCAGCAAGGCAGTCGATATAGACCCGTCCTACCTCAGCCGTATGCGAAAGGGCGAGCGTATCCTCGGCGCGGATTCCACCGTCCTGAGCAACATCTGCAATACCCTCGCTGATCTCATCGCCAGGAAGGAACGCCCCGAAGACCTCGCAGAGGTGCTTGAGGTCCTCCCCGAGATAGCCGCCAAGGCTGACAGCGATATGCTCCGCCAGTGGCTCACCGACGAGGGCGTGCTCACCGACACTGCTCCCGTCCGCAAGCTCATCGGCAGTATCGAGAATATCAGCTCAGGCCCGGAATTCAGTATCCCCGATGTCGATTACTTTGATTTCAGCGTCATGGCTGATACCTCCGACGAGATATACCGCGGCATGGAAGGCCTTCGTATGGCTGCGGTGAGATTTCTTTTCGACGCCGTGAAAAACGCTGAGGGCGAGCTGCTTCTCTACTCCGACCAGAGCATGGAGTGGATGTCCGGCGATTTCTACAATAAATGGCTGACCCTCATGGGCGGTATCCTGCGCCGCGGAGTGAATATCAAGGTCATTCACACTATCGAGCGCAGCTCCGCCGAAATGATAACTGCTATCGCGGACTGGCTGCCCCTGTATATGTCCGGTCTCATCGACCCGTATTACTGCACCCGCCGCCTTGGGGACAGATTCTGCTTTTCAATGTTCATCGACCCCGGCAGAGCCTGCATAAAGGGAGCCTGCGTGCGCGGCTACGAGAAGCTCTGCGACTACCGCTACATCACTGATAAGCACGAGGTCGCCCTCCGCAGACAGGAGTTCGACGGCCTCCTCGCAGACTGCCGCCCGCTTATCCGGATAAGCCGTGTGCCAGTCCCGCCGAAGCCCGATACCCCGCAGAAAACTATCGGGAGCGTCCAGATGTTCATCGAGAACGGCGTAGTCCGTATCAATAAGCTCACGCAGCCCGGTATCTCCTTCCGCTTCGACCACCCCCTCCTCATCGAAGCCTTCCGCAGCTTCATATAACTCTCCCCGCTGTGCCGGTATAGTTGTGCCTCCGGCGGATCAAAAATGGGGACGCCGTCCCCAAACCCCTGCTAAAGGGAATAGATTCCCTTTAGAATCCCATTATGAAAAAATCCCATACCGTATCCCCATAAGCTTTTAAAAGGGATACGGTATGGGATTTTTTGACAGTGGGTTTACAAAGGGTACCTGTACCCTTTGGCGGGAGTTTGAGGGCAGAGCCCTCATTCTTAATGCGTCGCAGACACCACTGCGCCGGCACAGCGGGAAGAGTTATTCGAGGGCTGAGTAGTAGGCTTCGAGGCGTGGGCGGGCGGCGACGTAGAAAGGCTCGAGCTGCTTGTCGAAGTGTTTGCCCATGCCGTCCATGATGATGGAGTCAGCCTGCTCGAAGGACATTTTCTCCTTATAGACGCGCTTGCTGACGAGGGCGTCGTAGACGTCGGCGATAGCCATGATACGGGCTTCGAGGGGTATCTGCTCGCCCTTGAGACCCTGCGGGTAGCCGGAGCCGTCCCAGCGCTCGTGGTGGTATTGGGCGACGTTCTCGGCGATGATGTGGAACTCCTCGTCGTCGGTGCCGTCGAGGATAGCATGAACGATACGGGCGCCCTCAGCGGCGTGCGCCTTCATTTTCTCGTACTCTTCGTCAGTGAAGCGGCCGGGCTTGCGGAGGATAGCGTCATCGACGGCTATCTTGCCGAGGTCGTGCATAGGAGCGGCTTTGACGAGCTTGGTGCAGAACGACTTTGTCAGGCTGAGTCCCGGACCGTTCTGTATCTCCTCGACGAGAATGCGGACGACATCGCTGGTGCGCTTGATGTGACCGCCTGTGGAGTTGTCGCGGGATTCGACCATAGTCGCCATACCGAGGATGAGCTTGTCATGCATCTCGACGATGTTCTTGGTCTTGACCGCTACCTCTCGGCGCAGGTCGGTGTTGTACCTGCCGAGGAGGGTGATATACTCCTGATTCTTTGTGTCGTCGGTGACTAACATCTGGTAGCCTCTCCGGTGCGAGCCGTTGTAGAGGTAGTTTGTGCTCACGAGGTAGATCTTCTTGTTGGGGGAGCTGTAATAGTTCTTGTCGTTTTTGGGGTCTGTACGGAACCTGTCGAGCCACAGGAGAATGCTCTCCTCGAAGACGCCCCCGCGCTCGAGCGGCTTGTCAACTGTCAGTGAGCGGAGGTCGGGGAAGATATTCTTGGCGGTCTCGTTGCTGCCGAGGTATCTGTACTTCTGGTCGAAGGATATGAAGCCCGTATCGCCGGTCTGGACGAGTGAATCCACGACGGTCTCGTCGATGTCGTAAAGGCAGATGCGGTGGATTATGATGAGGTAGATGATCTGTGCGGTGACGTAAGTCAGCGGCACGAGCTCGATGGTGTCGGTGAACATCCTGTTGCCGAAGAAGCCGATAACAGATATCAGTTCAGGCAGGAACAGCATATAGATGATCCTGTGGGAGACGTCCTTCTTCATGAAGTAGCTGTAGATCATTGCAGCGATCGAGATCGAGAAATACGCGAAGATCATCAGGTAGAAGACGGTGTGCATGGGACCGTATACCTTATTGGTGAGCTTGCCCACGCCGTCAACGACCTCGAAGTCAACGCTCTTGTAGAAGAACGTACCGCCGTTTAGGCTGAGCGACGAGACATACACGACTGTGCAGAGCGAGAGCATAGCAGCGGTGATCGTCCGGCTCGGACGCAGCTTGCAAAGGCTGAGTACGGAGAGCGTCACGAACAGGAGCGGGAAGCACCCTCCGAGGTAGATAACGCGGTTAGCGTTTATAGCGGATTCATAGTTGTCTGAGAGCGCGAGCATCAGGTGCCCGAGGTTAGCGACGGGTATGAAGCCGAACATCAGGGAAAAGTTCACGTCGAAGTGCTTGTGCCACATAAAAGCGTACACGAGCGTGAGCAGTACCGAGAGAATGAAAAGTGTATGGTAATATACGAGCAGCACGCGGCTTCACCTCCTTGTAAGTGATCGGCAGCAGGTCACGCGGGAGCGTTCTGCGCCTTCATCTGTTTCTTCATAGCGTACATATTCTTGTCCGCGAGCTGTTCCGCGGCGTCAAGGGTATCCTCGGGCGGGATATACTCCGCATAGCCGTATGCTATCCTTAGCGGAACGGGCGGCTTTTCAGTCTCGTTGTACGCGAGCGAGATCTGAGACATCTTCCCGATAGCGGCTTCGATAGCGTCTGCCTGAGCGTTTGGTGCGATGACCACGAACTCGTCGCCGCCGGTGCGGAAGCACTCGCCGATGTCCCCGAACGCGGACTTTATCGTGTCTGCGGCAGCGATGATGTGCTTGTCGCCCTCCGCATGGCCGTAGACGTCGTTGACGGTCTTGAGGTTGTTGATATCGAGCTGGACTATCATGCAGGGAGTGCCAGTGGAGCGGATATTCTTTTCCTTCTTGTGGAACGCCGAGCGGTTCGCGAGCTCCGTGAGGCCGTCCGTGTAAGCCATTTTCTCCATTAGTTCCGCACGGTTGTGCTCGATCGCGAGGCGGTTGCGCTCGCGGATAAGGTAGAACCCGACCACGCATATGAACACCAGCACGCCCATTCTCGTGAATGCGCTCGCGCCGAGGTAGTTATTGAGGTCAAGGCGGTATTTCAGCAGGTCTATGACTACTCCAACCGCCGCAGCACCGATACCGATGATGACCGTTCGCGTGAAAGCGGGATCGGCGGTCTTTTTGACGACAGCCCGTATTATGAGGTATATCGTCATGAACAGCGCGATGACGATGATTGCCTGAGCGACGGGGATAAGGTAGTGGATATCGCTCCTGCCGGTGCCGGTGAGGAAGAACATCAGGAAGAAGTCAGCGGTCACGAGCATCATGAGTATGGGCAGGAGTATAGTGCGGGGGTTATTGGTCGCGCTCGCGGTGAAGGATACCGGCAGGTACGCGATGAAGATGAGCGAGAGTATCGAGGATATCTTGACCATAGCGGGTGCACGGGTGAGTATCTGCAATATGTAGGTGTCGTTGACCGACCATACCGCACAGAGTATCGCGAAGGTGCCGAGCGCGAAGAAGTTGAGAGTGGGCTCATTGCTCTTGCGCGTGAGGATCCCCATGAGGAGCATGATGACGCCGAACACCACCATGAACAGGCAGATGCAGAACTCGAGCAGTCCGCTGAGGATAACTCCCGCGATGTAGTCACCGGCGGTCTGTATCCGGACTCTTGACAGGGAGCCCTCGTGGTCGTTGAAGATAGGGTGTATCTCGAGCGTTATGATCTTAGTGTCCGGGCGCAGCGGGATAGTGTGGACGAACTTGCCGTAGGAGTCGCCGAGGATATCTGGTATCTCGGGGGCGTAGGAGTAGAGCAGCTCGCCGTCGGAATAGAGTTTTATATGCGTGTCGGTCGTGCGGAAGCACAGTGCTCTGTTGGTGATATCGAGCCCGGATACATCATGAGAGAGCGTGAGGTCGCCCTTGGGGAGCTTGTCGAGGGAATATGTCTCCCCCGAGTCCGAGACCCAGCCGGCGGTGAGGTCGGTCTCAGCGTCGCGGTCTGAGTAATCCGAGGTGCGGTAGAACACAGCAACTATTATCAGGAAAGCGGTGATCGAGAAGATAGCAATGGTATCAGCCCATGCCCAGCGGTGCCGGACCTTATTCTTGAGTTTCATGGCATTAACTCCTTATAGGTTGATCACAGTTAATTATACCACAAATGGGCTGATTTTGCAACCGGAAAATGAAAAGATATGCACAGCGGGACGAAATATCCGTGCCGCAGAGAACTGTTTCCGCTGCCTGTCAGCGCAAAAAGACGCCCTCCGCAGAGGACGTCCTGTGTTTATGTATGTCAGTCGGAGGGCGTTTCGGAGCGTCCGGTCAGCTTTTTGACTATAGCGTTGCGCCGGACCTGCTTGTAGGAGACACCGCGCAGCAGCAGACCCGCGTGCGCACCCTCTGAGACAGATGAGATGACCTTTCTGAACTGCTCCATGCTCACTATCTGCGAGCGGATAGTGTTCTCCTTCAGGCTTGCCTCTATCTGCACCATATCGCCGACATGGAAGGTGCCGACGCTGACAGTCCCGACGACCACAGCTCCGATGTGCTCGCCCTTGCTGTCCTTCATCGGAAAACAGTCCCCGACTATGAGTTCCGCGTAGGCGTCATCAGCCAGCTTGGATTCGGGCTTGTACTCATTTTCCTCATATTCGCGCAGCTCGCGCTCGTCGTCGGTCATGAAGCTGCGGTCCTTCTGCTTTTTCGTGAACATATCCTTGAATGCATCTAAAACTCCCATATCTCTCGCTCCTTCCGGATCTGGGTCTATAAATATATTATAGCCCGGCAGACCGGATTTGTCAATGAGCTGAGAGGAATTATCTCCAGTCATACGCAGCCCGCACTCTACGGAACGTGGATTGACGTGCGGGGAGCTTTCGGGTATAATGGATACAGACGGTCGGGAAGACCGGGAACAGGGGAGTGTTATCATGGATCAGGTAAAAACAGGAGAGCTCATACGGAGGTTCCGGACTGAGCTCGGACTTACACAGAAGGAGCTCGCGGAGCGCATAAATGTCAGCGGTAAGGCGGTGTCGAAGTGGGAGACCGGGAACGGCTGTCCGGACGTTTCGCTGCTGTCTGCGCTGGCGGAGGTGTTCGGGACCGACATACATACTCTGCTCACGGGCGAGATATACAAGAACGAAAGCGAGGTGGGAAATATGAAGAAGCTCAGATTTTACGTTTGCAGGGAGTGCGGGAACATCATAACATCGACCTCTGACGCAGCAGTAACGTGCTGCGGGAGCAGGCTCGAAGCACTCACGCCGAGAAAGGCTGAAGAGGGAGAGCGTCTGGAGGTCGAGGACATAGGCGGGGAGCTGTTCGTGACCGCAGACCACCCGATGACCAAGGAGCACTACATCTCATTTGCCGCATACCAGAGCGACAGCAGCATAATGCTGTTCAAGCAGTACCCCGAGTGGAACGTACAGTTCAGGCTGCCGCTGCTCCGCACAGGAAGACTGGTGTGGTACTGTACGAAGTGCGGGCTGCTTTATCAGGATCTGAGAAAATGATGCGAGATACCGGGAAGAGTGGATTTATCCCATTCCCCGCCGCATAAAAACGCCGCTTTACAGCGGCGTTATATTTTTTACCGGTTCCGGGAACGGGGCAGCCGTGCCTTCGCAAAGTATTGAAAAATCCACCGGGGTGTGGTATAATGGAAAAAACTTAGTCAGGAGGGACACCATGAAAAAAGGACTGACCATACTTTTATCCGCGCTCATATGTGCCGTACCGACCGTGCCCGCAGACGCTTCCGCAGCGGAGGCGCCTCACAGATTCACCGCATCGTTTTTGCAGGGCTGGCACTGCCGCGACTGGACGCAGGAGCGCTGGGAGGAGGAGTTCTCTGCAGCGAAGTCCGCGGGCTTTGACTCGCTCATACTGCAATCCACGTTCGACTATACCCGCGAGGACTGCACCGGCGACAAGCAGGACCCCGCGTCCTACGGAAAAACCGATACATACTGTATGTTCCCGTCTGCGGTCGAGGCGACCTACCACTCCTCCCAGAACGGCGGCGACGCGCTCGAGCTCGCGCTGAATGCCGCGAAGGCGACCGGTATGCAGCTCTGGCTCGGTACAGTCAGTGACGACATCTGGTGGAGCTACGGCTGGGGTGCCCCGACGAGCTATTTCACAGACTGGAGCTCCTCGAACGCAGAGCTGTGCAGCGGGCTCGTCACCGAGATGTGGGAGCGCTACGGCAGCGACTACGGTGAGCAGATAGCCGGCTGGTACTACAACAACGAGATATGGAACATAGAGACCGCGTGCAGCGGCTCTGACAACGGCGAATATGCGCGTATAATAGGCGAAAACATCAGCGCGACCGTCGCTGCGATAGAGCAGTCCTGCCCCGGAAAGCCGCTCATGCTCAGTCCGTTCTACAATACCGACCTCTCCACGCCCGAGCAGTACGGCAGCTTCATCAGCGACGTCATCAGTGCCTCCGGGCTGCGTCCCTGTGACATCTACGCCCCGCAGGACGGCGGCAGAGCGTCGTATTCTCCCGGCGTGATACGCAAGTGGGCTGAGGTCCAGAAAAATGCGGTGGACGGGCGCCTGCACTTCTGGATGAACAACGAGAGCTTCAGCATAGATACCCAGATCATGAAAAACGAGCATATGCCCATTGACCAGTTCCGCGAGGACTATTGTGCGACCGCTGATCTTGCGGAGGAGAATATCATTTTTTCGTGGAACTACCATTTTGCCGACGATGAGCAGAGGAAGAGCCAGTTCGCAGAGTTCGTGAACGAGAGGACTGACGGCGACGTTAACCTCGACGGCAGTCTGACCTCTGCCGATCTGGTGCTGGTGCAGAAGTGGCTGCTCGCCGTCCCGGACACACGTCTGAGGGACTGGCAGGCTGCCGACCTCTGCGCAGACGGCAGGCTCGACGTGTTCGACCTCTGCGAGATGAGGACCGCGCTCGCCGAAAATGCTGCCCTCGGAAACAAGGTCTATGTCTGGACCGTTGACGAGCTCCGCAGCGCTGTCAAAAACGCGAAGCCCGGCGACGTTATACTGGTCGCACCGGGGGAGTATGACTGCGGCAGCCAGAAGATCTCCTTGGAGGCTGACGGCACTGCGAGCGCACCGGTTATCCTCTCCGCTATGGACCCCGATTCTCCGCCGGTGCTCAAAGGCGCGAACACTGAGCACGGCTATATACTGCACATCACCGGCGACCGCTGGATAGTCAGCAAACTGGTCTGCACCAACTCGCAGAAGGGGATAGTTCTCGACAATTCAAACAGGACGCTGATATCGGGCTGCGAGATATGCAATACTGGTGCGGAGGCGATAGCTATCCGCGACGGCAGCTCCTACTGCATGATACAGTCGTGCAGTATCCACGATACGGGACTGGTCTCTCCGGGCTATGGTGAGGGAGTCTACATCGGCAGCTCCAAGGACAAGACCGAATTCGACTTCAAGTGCGACTATAACAGGGTAGTCGACTGCACGTTCAGAAATGTTGCCGCCGAGCACGTTGACGTCAAGGAATACACCACCGGCACCGAGATAAGCGGCTGCACCTTCTACGGCGACGGCATGACCGGCGAAAACTATGCGGGCAGCTTCATCGACCTCAAGGGCAACAACTGCTTCGTTTACGGCAACGTGGGCTACCGGAACGGTAACCCGAAGATAGTGGCAGCATTTGAGGTGCATGAGCAGGTCGAGGGCTGGGGCTATCACCATGTTTTTGAGTACAACACGCTCTACATGGATCAGCCATACGGCGCCGAGGACACGTCCCGCAGAATGTACGTCGTGGACGGATGGTTCAGTGATTTTTCGGTAAAGGGCAACCTCGTGGACTACGGTGAGGGACTTGTCTCCGCTGACAGCTGGGAGTTTTACAATTCTGACAATGTCACCTTCAGCTATGACGACCCGGCATTCAGCTGAATCGGCGCAGCAGCGTCAGCACATCTGCACCTTGACTTTTTCCCGCAGATGAAGTAAAATGGTAGTGGCGTTTCGTATCGGGCCAAAGATACGCAGCGCTGTTCCCGAACGAAGATAATGAGGAGTTACATATGAAAGGCATAATTCTCGCCGGAGGTTCTGGTACAAGACTTTACCCATTGACTATGGTCACCTCGAAGCAGCTGCTTCCTGTATATGACAAGCCAATGGTATATTATCCGCTGTCCACGCTCATGCTGGCAGGGATAAAGGATATACTTATCATCTCCACGCCAACTGATCTTCCGAATTTTGAGAGACTCCTCGGAGACGGTTCGCAGTACGGAATCAATTTGAGTTACAAAGTTCAGCCCAGTCCGGACGGACTTGCACAGGCGTTCATTCTGGGCGAAGAGTTCATAGGCGATGACGCCTGCGCTATGGTGCTCGGTGACAATATCTTCTACGGCAACGGCTTCGGGAACATTCTCCGCACCGCAAAAAAGAACGCAGAAGATAATAACCGTGCGACTGTTTTCGGTTACTATGTTCCCGATCCCGAGCGCTTCGGCGTAGTTGATTTTGACGAGGAAGGGCGCGCTCTTTCGATCGAAGAAAAGCCCTCCGAACCTAAAAGCAATTATGCAGTAACCGGACTTTATTTCTATCCTGCGGGAGTATCTGCCCGTGCAGATCAGGTCAAGCCGTCAGCTCGCGGAGAGCTTGAAATAACTACTCTCAACGAGATGTATCTCCATGACAGCCTGCTTGACGTCCAGCTCCTTGGACGCGGTTTTGCGTGGCTTGATACGGGTACGATGGACAGCCTTGCAGAAGCTGCAAACTTTGTTCAGATGGTCCAGAACCGTCAGGGAATTGAGATATCAGCTCCCGAGGAGATAGCTTTCATCAATGGCTGGATAGATAAGGCTGGACTCATGCGATCTGCCGAAAAGTACGGTAAATCGCCCTACGGAGCACATCTCCGCAAGGTCGCCGAGGGCAGGATAAAATACTGAGGAGAAAAACATGACCATTATCGTAACAGGCGGAGCCGGCTTCATCGGCTCAAATTTCGTATTCCATATGCTGGATACATATCCGGATTACAGAATAATTTGTCTTGACAAGCTCACATATGCGGGCAATCTCAGCACACTTGCTCCTGTAATGGATAACCCGAATTTCCGCTTCGTGAAGCTCGACATCTGTGACCGCGAGGGTGTGTACAAGCTTCTTGAGGAGGAGAAGCCTGATATCGTTGTCAACTTCGCAGCTGAGTCACACGTTGACCGTTCTATCGAGAACCCTGAGATATTCCTTCAGACAAATATACTTGGTACACAAGTACTCATGGACGCTTGCCGCAAGTACGGCATACAGCGCTATCATCAGGTATCGACCGACGAAGTCTACGGAGATCTTCCGCTTGACAGACCTGATCTCTTCTTCACAGAGAACACACCTATCCATACAAGCAGTCCGTATTCCAGCTCCAAGGCTGGCGCAGACCTTCTCGTTATGGCTTATCACAGGACTTACGGTCTGCCTGTGACTATCTCGCGCTGCTCGAACAATTACGGTCCCTATCACTTCCCCGAGAAGCTCATTCCGCTTATGATCGCAAACGCTCTCGCAGACAAGCCTCTCCCTGTTTACGGCGAGGGACTGAACGTCCGCGATTGGCTCTATGTTGAAGATCACTGCCGCGCTATCGACCTCATTATCCACAAGGGTAAGGTAGGCGAAGTCTACAACGTCGGCGGTCACAACGAGATGAAGAACATCGACATCGTTAAGCTCATCTGCAAGGAGCTCGGCAAGCCCGAGAGCCTTATCACTCACGTTGAGGACAGAAAGGGACACGATATGCGCTACGCTATCGACCCGACAAAGATCCACAACGAGCTTGGCTGGCTGCCCGAGACAAAGTTCGAGGACGGCATCAAGAAGACGATCAAGTGGTATCTCGAGAACCGCGAGTGGTGGGAGACAATTATCAGCGGCGAGTATCAGAACTACTATGAGAAGATGTACGGCAACCGTGCAGAGGTGTGAGCGATGAAAGCATTCGTTACAGGCGTCGGCGGACAGCTCGGCTACGATGTCGTAAATGAACTGAAAAAACGCGGATATACTGCGATTGGCAGCGATATTCTCGACGAGACTGCTGCTGACTGCGAGTACATCAAGCTCGATATAACAGACGCAGAAGCAGTCGAGAAGACTATCTCGGGCGTCAAGCCTGATGTAGTTATCCACTGTGCTGCATGGACTGCGGTTGACTCGGCCGAGGACGAGGAAAACATTCCGAAAGTTCGTGCAATTAATGTGGACGGCACACAGAATATCGCGAACGTCTGCAAGAAGCTTGACTGCAAGATGATTTACATTTCCACTGACTATGTTTTCAACGGTCAGGGAACTGAGCCTTGGCAGCCCGACTGTAAGGATTATGCTCCGCAGAATGTTTATGGACAGTCTAAGCTCGACGGCGAGCTTGCTGTTGCGAATACTCTTGAAAAGTATTTCATCGTGCGTATCGCATGGGTATTCGGCGTTAACGGCAAGAACTTCATCAAGACTATGATAAATGTTGGCAAGACACATGACGAAGTCAGAGTTGTGAGCGACCAGATAGGTACTCCTACATACACATACGACCTTGCAAGACTTCTTGTTGATATGGCTGAAACTGAGAAATACGGCTACTATCACGCTACGAACGAGGGCGGATATATCTCATGGTACGACTTTACAGTCGAGATATACAAGCAAGCTGGAATGTCTACGAAGGTAATCCCCGTAACGACCGCCGAGTACGGTCTGAGCAAGGCTGCACGCCCGTTTAACAGCCGTTTGAATAAATCCAAGCTCGTCGAAAACGGCTTCAAGCCGCTCCCAACATGGCAGGACGCGCTTTCAAGATACTTAAAGGAGATTCAGTAATGGGACAGATAACAGTTGAGAAAAACGTCGGCGGGATCGAGGGGCTTTGCGTAATCACTCCCGCAGTTCACGGTGATAGCCGCGGCTACTTCATGGAAACATATTCGCAGCGCGACATGGAAGAAGCCGGCATTAACATCGTATTCGTACAGGACAACCAGTCCTGCTCGGCAAAGGGAGTTTTGAGAGGGCTTCACTTTCAGAAGCAGTTTCCTCAGACAAAGCTTGTTCGTGTCATCAAGGGCAGTGTATTTGACGTTGCAGTTGACCTCAGAACAGACAGCAAGACATACGGCAAGTGGTACGGCGTTGAGCTGACAGAGGATAACAAGAAACAGTTCCTCATACCTAAGGGATTCGCACACGGCTTCCTTGTGCTCAGTGATGTTGCAGAATTCTGCTACAAGTGTGATGACTTCTATCATCCGAACGACGAAGGCGGCATGGCTTGGAATGACCCGGCTATCGGAATTGAGTGGCCGGAGCTTGTCGGTGAGTACAACGGCACGGCAAGTGCTGAGGGATATACACTTGAAGATGGGACAAAGCTCAATCTTTCTGATAAGGATCAGAAGTGGCTTGGTTTCCGTGACACATTTAAGTTCTGATTCAATTCAAAACCAGTCGCCGTATGGCACGATAAATAGTTAGGAGAAATGAAATATGTCAACGATACTGCTTGCCGGCGGAGCCGGATATATAGGCTCACACACCGCTGTTGAGCTCCTGAACGCAGGCTACGACGTAGTTGTTGCCGACAACTACTCAAACAGCTGCCCGGAATCTATCAGGCGCGTGGAGAAGATAACAGGCAAATCTGTGAAGCTCTATGAGCTTGACATAAAGGACAACGCAAAACTTGCCGAAGTCTTCAAGGAG
>JAEELF010000004.1 GCA_016288815.1 Ruminococcus sp. | reverse complement strand
GAAATGCCCCGGAGCAAGTGCTTCGGGGCATTTCGTGCATGGGGTCATTTTCTCCTGCCGCAGTTCTTGTCGAACGACGGGTTGCAGGCGTAGAAATTCTTCGCGTCGAGGTTATCCTGTGCGATGCGGAGGGCTTCTCCGAAGCGTTGGAAATGGACTATCTCGCGCTGTCTGAGGAAGCGGATAGGGTCGCGGACGTCGGGATCGTCGGCAAGGCGAAGGATGTTGTCGTAGGTCGTGCGCGCCTTCTGCTCCGCAGCCATATTCTCGTGCAGGTCGGTGATGATATCGCCCTTGGACTGGAAATACGCCGCAGTGAAAGGCGCTCCGGACGCTGCGACGGGGTAGATTCCGGTGGTGTGGTCAACGAAGTAGGTGTCGAAGCCTTCAGCCTTTATCTGGTCTATCGTCAGATCCTTGGTGAGCTGGTAGAGTATCGCGGAGATCATCTCGACGTGCGCGAGCTCCTCTGTGCCGATGTCGGTCAGCAGGCCCTTGACCTCTGCGTAGGGCATGGCGTAGCGCTGATTCAGGTATCTCAGCGACGCGGCCAGCTCGCCGTCCGGACCGCCAAGCTGCGAAATAATGACCTTTGCCATTTTTGCATTTGGGGTCTTGATGTTTACGGGGTATTGAAGTTTTTTCTCATACTGCCACATAAGCTCAGCTCCTTTCCCACGGCCACGGATCTGCGACCCATGCCCACTGCTGTCCGTCTGCCGACTGCTCCGGCACTATCGGACCGAACCGTGCGGTGTACTCACTGACTGCGTCGCTGCGCAGGTCGCTGTACTGCCTGAACATCGCGAGCGCACGCCGGCAGTTCGGGTGCGTATCGAGGTAGAGGTTCAGCTCCTTGAGGGCAAAATCGTACTTTTTTATCTTGCGCATCAGCATTTCTTTCTCATTCATCGCAGCAGCCTCCCTTAAAAGGATAGTCAAGCTGCGGGAACATCGTCCCGCGGGAAAAAGCATCGTCCTCCGGGTAGACCTCTCCCCACTGCTGGAACGGCACATACGCCATACCGAGGGGTGTCTGTGCGGGGAAGCGCGGAGTCGCGCCGGGCATTCTATCATCAGGCACAGCCATGCGGACCTCCATAGTCCCGCGCAGCCGTGAACCGGACATATCGTCAAACATATTCAGATTCATATTTCCTCCTTTCGCGTACACAGCCCTGCCGTGTACGTTTTATAATATGAATCTGACGCGGTTTTGGTTCAGTGGACACGTTCTCCGCCGATTTGGAGCGTCCCCGTCGTATGCACTTGCTTTATTCGGAGCTGTGTGCTATAATGAATACAGAAGCATTCATTATAACTGATTTAAAAGCCCTTGCAGATAGGAGATCTGCTCCCTGCGGTCGGGCGATTATAGCATAACGCTTACGCTTATATGCTATAATGATAAAGAAATAATAACCAATTGGAGCATTTGCAATGGAAACACTCAAGGACATAAAAATAGGTCAGACCGCAAGGGTCGAGAGCGTGAACGGCGAGGGCGCCCTCCGCCAGCATTTTCTCGACATGGGACTTATCCCCGGCACGCGCGTCACGGTGGTGAAATACGCCCCTATGGGCGATCCTATCGAGCTGCGCCTGCACGGCTATGAGCTCACCCTCCGCCTCGCGGATGCCGAAAAGATAGATGTCTCCCCCATAGCCGAGTCGCCCGCTGCTGAGCCTCACAAGCACCAAAAGAAAAAGACCGCCCACCCCGGTCTCGGTGAGGGAGGAAAATTCCACCCTAAGGGCAGCGGTACTCCGCTACCCGACGGCACGACCATACGCTTCGCCCTCGTCGGCAACCAGAACAGCGGCAAGACCACTCTGTTCACCCGCCTTACAGGCTCAAAACAGCACGTCGGGAACTTTCCCGGCGTTACCGTTGACCGCAAGGACGGTGCGATAAAGGGACGCCCGGACACCGTCATCACCGACCTCCCGGGCATATATTCCATGTCGCCCTACAGCAGCGAGGAGATAGTCTCACGCAACTTCGTCCTCACTGAAAAGCCGCACGCGATCATCAATATCGTGGACGTCACCAACATCGAGCGCAACCTCTACCTCACCATGCAGCTGCTCGAAATGGATATCCCCATGGTAGTGGCGATAAATATGATGGACGAGCTCACCTCAAACGGCGGCGGTATCGACGTCAACGCGATGGAGCAGCTCCTTGGGGTGCCTGTTGTGCCGATATCCGCTGCAAAGAATGAGGGCATCGAGGAGCTCGTCGAGCACGCGGTACACGTCGCATACTACCAGGAAAAGCCCGTTCCGCAGGACTTCTGCGGGAAGTCCGAGAACGGCGGCGCGGTACACCGCTGTATGCATGGTATCGAGCATCTCATCGAGGATCACGCCGAACTCGCGGGACTTCCCCTGCGCTTCACGGCGAGTAAGGTCGTGGAGGACGACCCGCTCATCATGAAGCAGCTCGGGCTTGACGAGAACGAACAGGAGACCGTCGGGCATATCATCAAGCAGCTCGAAAAAGAGCGCGGACTTGACCGCAGCGCTGCCGTCGCGGACATGAGATTCAGCTACATAAAGCGTCTTTGCCGCGAGTGCGTGACCAAGCCCGCCGAGACCCGCGAGCATATCCGCAGCCGCCGCATTGATATGTTCCTCACCGGCAAATACACTGCCATTCCGGCGTTTATACTGATAATGGCGCTCGTCTTCGTGCTGACCTTCAACGTCATCGGTGCGTGGCTCCAGGGGCTCCTTGAGACCGGTATCGACGCGCTCACTGAGGTCACCGACAAGGCTCTAACCGGGGCGCACGTCAACTCTGTCATTCACAGTCTCATAATCGACGGCATTTTCGCCGGCGTGGGCAGCGTGCTGAGCTTCCTGCCGGTCATCGTGACGCTGTTTTTCTTCCTGTCGCTGCTCGAGGACAGCGGATACGTCGCGAGAGTTGCGTTCTTTATGGACAAAGCCCTGCGTAAGATCGGTCTTTCCGGACGGAGCATAGTTCCGCTGCTGATCGGATTCGGGTGCTCGGTGCCAGCCGTCATGGCTACCCGCACCCTCTCGAGTGAGCGCGACCGCAAGATGACCATACTCCTCACGCCGTTCATGAGCTGTACCGCGAAGCTCCCTATCTACGCATTTTTCGTGAATGCGTTCTTCCCGGGGCGCGGCGGTCTCATCATGGTGGGACTGTACTTCCTCGGTATCCTCATGGGGATAATCGCGGCGCTGTTCTATAAGGAGACGCTGTTCCGCGGCGAGCCTGTGCCGTTCGTCATGGAGCTCCCGAACTACCGTATGCCGGGGCTGCGGAACGTCGCGCAGCTGCTGTGGGAGAAGGCGAAGGACTTCCTGCAGAGGGCGTTCTCGGTCATACTCATCGCGACTGTTGTTGTGTGGTTCCTGCAGAGCTTCGACCTCCGCCTCGACCTTGTCGAGGACGCGGGGGAGAGTATCCTCGCGAAGGCTGCGGGACTGTTCGCGCCGGTTATGGCTCCGATAGGTCTCGGCGACTGGCAGATCCTCGTCTCCCTCATAAGCGGATTCATGGCGAAGGAGAGCGTTGTTTCGACCCTCGAGATACTTTACAGCGGAAACGTCACCTCGCAGATGAGCTCGCTTTCGGCGGCATCGCTGCTGGTATTTTCATTGCTGTACACGCCCTGTGTAGCGGCTGTGGCTTCGGTCAAGCGCGAGCTCGGCAAAAAATGGGCACTGACCGTCGTTGTATGGCAGTGCGTGCTTGCGTGGCTCGTGACACTGGTCGTCCGCGCAGTGCTGATACTCGCGGGGGTGATGTGAGTGAACGCAGCGGATATTGTGCTGATCATCGTCATCGGAGCGGCGCTCGCGGCTGCGGTGACATATCTGGTGCGCCGGAAGAAGTCCGGCAGGGGCTGCTGCGGGGATTGCTCGATGTGCAGCCCGAATGAATGCAGAAATAGAAAGAGCAGATCGTGAGATCTGCTCTTTTTTCGTTTATATCGCTGACATGACTTCTCCGATCTTTCCGCAGATCAGCAGGTCGGCGCTGGAATCCATCTGCGTGGGAGACATATTTATTATCACGAGGTTATTGCCGCGGAAGTAGCGTATCAGTCCTGCGGCGGGGTAGACGTTCAGCGAGGTGCCGCCTATGATGAGCGTGTCTGCGGCGTGTATCGCGTTTATCGCGCCGGAGACCGTGTCGTCGTTGAGGGATTCCTCGTACAGCACGACGTCAGGCTTTATCAGTCCGCCGCACTCGCAGCGCGGTACGCCCTCGGATCCAAGTATGTACTCCGCTGTGTGGAACTTCCGGCACTTCATGCAGTAGTTGCGCAGCACGCTCCCGTGGAGCTCGTAGACGCGCTTGCTGCCTGCCGCCTGATGAAGTCCGTCGATGTTCTGCGTCACGACGGCGGTCAGCCTGCCATCCTTTTCGAGCTCGGCGAGCTTTATGTGGGCGGCGTTCGGCTTGGCGTCAAGACACAGCATTTTCGCGCGGTAGAACCGGTAGAATTCCTCCGTGTGCGCCATGAAGAATGTGTTGCTGAGTATCTGCTCGGGCGGGTAGTCCCACTGCTGGCTGTATAGACCGTCTACGCTGCGGAAGTCCGGTATGCCGCTCTCTGTGGACACTCCTGCGCCGCCGAAGAACACGATGCTCTTCGAGCTGTTCACGATGTCGCGCAGTTTTTCGATCTCGTTCATCAGCCCGACACCACCTTGACGTAGAATTTGCGCGTGCGGGGACCGTCGAACTCGCAGAAGTAGAGTCCCTGCCATGTGCCGAGGAGAGGGCGTCCTGCGTGGACGATGAGAGTCTCGCTCGGTCCTATGGTCGAGGATTTGATGTGTGCGTCGGAGTTGCCCTCAGCGTGGCGGAAGCTGTCGAGGTCCGGGAAGGAGCGGTCGAGACCGAGCACGAGGTCGGTCTTGACGTCGGGGTCGGCGTTCTCGGTAATGGTTATCGCGGCGGTGGTATGCGTGCAGAAAACGATGCACGTTCCCTCGTTCACGCCGCTCTCGGATATAGCCTCGCAGACCTCGGGGGTGATGTCTACGAGCCCCTCTGCGGGGGTGCTGAGTGTGAAGTCAAATAACATGGTCAACTCTCCTTTTTCTTGCGATTTTCCGCGAAATACCGGCAGAATCTGCTGAGCGTACACTCGCTGCACTTAGGCGAGCGTGCACGGCAGATATCACGTCCGAACTGTACGGTCTGGTGGCAGAAATGATTCGATATTTCCGGCGGCAGCAGCCTGCGAAGGTCCTTTTCGACCTTTGCGGGCTCTTTGTTTTTTGTCATGCCGAGCCTGCCGGTTATGCGTATGCAGTGGGTGTCGGTGACGACGGCGGGCTTGCCGAAGACGTCGCCGAGCATGAGATTTGCGGTCTTTCGCCCGATACCGGGCAAGGTGAGGAGCTCCTCCATTGTGCCGGGGACCTCGCCGCCGAAGTCGTCAAGGAGCTTCTGCGCCATTTCCTTCAGGCTCTTCGCCTTGGTGTGGTAGAAGCCGCAGGGCTTGATGTCCTGTTCGAGCTCCGCGAGGTCAGCCTGCGCGAATGCTTCAAGGGTGGGGTACTTGACGAAGAGCGTCTTTGTTACGATATTCACGCGGGCGTCGGTACACTGGGCTGCAAGGCGCGCTGCGAACATCAGCTCGTAGGGCTTGGCGTAGTCGAGCGTGCAGCCGATGTCGGGGTAGAGTTTCTCCAGCTCCTCGATCGCGAGGGCGGCTATTTCCTGCTTCGTCATTGTATCTCCCTCTGCTTCTTCAGTATCTCGTCGTAGACCTTGTACATCTTCTGCACGGTGTTCTCGAGGAAGTAGTAGTGCTTTATGTAGAATGCCTCGAGGACGGTTATCATCGTGACGAGTATGAGTATCATAAGGTTGTCGGTGAACAGCATGACCGCGAGGAAGATGACAAGTATCACCGCGAACATGAACGTCACGAGAAAATGCACGATGCGCTCGTGCTGCATGAAGGCGATCTTGTCCTTGTGCTCGGCGAGTATGACGTCCAGCTCGGAGCGGCTGGCGCATTTTTCGAGCCGTTCCGCGACGGTTTTCATGTATGCTTTCAGGTATTCGGTCATAGACTGCCCTCCTGTTCAGAATAAACAATTTTCCTATTAAATCATACCACTTTTTAGTGCGATTGTCAATAGATATTCTGCATTTCTCTCTTTGACAAATTTCGCCGCGCGGACGTGCTATCATGGACAAAAAGGAGGGACGGGAATATGAAAGTGGATATAAAATGCGAGAACGGGCGCGCCGTCGCGAAACTGTCCGGCGAGATCGACCACCACACTTCCAAGGAGATCCGGACGCAGCTCGACCGCTATATCATCACCGCCCAGCCAAGCGAGCTGACTATTGATCTCCGGAACATAACCTTCATGGACAGCTCCGGTATCGGGCTTATAATGGGGCGGAGCAAGCTGCTGCGCGAGTGCGGCGGGCGGCTCGAGGTACACAGTCCGCAGCCGTATATCCGGCGCGTGCTAAGGCTCGCTGGTATGGAGCGGATAGTCAGAATAACTTGAACGGAGGCTTAAAATGGAGGTTCTCAATGAGATAAGATTTACAATGCCGGCGCTTTCGGTCAACGAGAGCGCGGCGAGGGCGGTGGTGTCGTCGTTCCTGATACAGGCTGACCCCACCGTGGAGGAGCTCTCGGACATTCGCACGGCGGTGTCCGAGGCGGTAACGAATGCGGTCGTTCACGGGTACCGGAGGTCGCGCGGGAATATCGAGATGACTGTCAAGCTGCTCCCCGGAAGGGAGGTCTACATACGCATCAAGGACCGCGGGTGCGGTATCGAAGACGTGGACAAGGCTATGCAGCCGCTTTTCACGACTGCCCCTGAGGAGGAGCGCTCCGGTCTCGGTTTTTCGGTGATGGAGTCGTTCATGGACAGGCTGAGCGTCAAGAGTGCAGTCGGGAAGGGGACGACGGTCGTCATGCGCAGGAGGCTCGGCGGCGATGAAGGCTGAGTCCGCGCGTCCGACCGCTGAGGAAAACCTCGGGCTGGTCCACCTCTGCGCGAATAAGCTGCGGGGGCGGGGTATCGAGTACGACGAGCTGTATTCTGCGGGGTGTGTGGGTCTGCTCAAAGCCGTGAGGGCGTTCGACCCGGGCAGGGGAGTGCAGTTCTCGACCTACGCTGTGCCGGTGATACTCGGCGAGATCAAGCGGCTTTTCAGGGACGGCGGGTCGATCCGCGTGAGCCGCAGTCTGAAGGAGCTCTCAATGCGCTTACAGCGTATCTGCGAGGATTTCCGGTCACGGGAGTTCCGTGAGCCGACTGTGAGCGAGCTGGCGGAGCTGTCCGGCGAGAGCGAGGCGGACGTCGCGGAGGCGCTGTGTGTGTCGCAGCCGCTGCTCTCGCTGACCGCCGCCGACGATGACGAGGGACAGATAGATATACCGTCCGCAGCGCCCGACGAGGCGATAGTCGATCTGCTGGCGCTGCGGCAGATAATGTCTGCCCTTGACCCACACGACCGTGCGCTGCTCGAACTGCGGTATTTTCGCTGTATGACGCAGTCGAAGACCGCGCAGGCACTAGGTATGACGCAGGTACAGGTCTCGCGGCGCGAAAAAAAGCTCCTCGCGCAGATGCGGGAGGAGCTGCTGGGGTAGCCTGTTCAGAATGCGAGGAAGCCGATTATCTGGTTCGACATCAGGAAGCCGCGCGGCGTGAGGGAGAGCCTTTCACCGTCAAATCGGCAATATCCGGCGCTTTCGAGTGCCGGTATCTTTTTTTCGATCGCGGAGCGCTCGTCGGGGAAGTCCGAGAGGGCGATACCCTCGGTCAGGCGAAGCCCGAGCATTATACGCTCCTGTGAACTGCACGGGGAGTCGTCCGTGACCTCGGTCGGCTGGACGGGTGAGTCGATAAATGCCTGTAGATCGCGCGGTACCGCGAACCGTACTCCTCCGCAGCACGAGTGCGCCGCGGGACCTATGCCGAGGTAGTCTTCGCACTTCCAGTAGCGGGTATTGTGGCGGCTCTCAAAGCCGGGACGTGCGAAGTTGGAGATCTCGTACTGCGAGAAGCCACGCGATTCGAGGGCTTCTACTGCCGCGAGGTAAAGTTCCGCGGTGAGGTCACCGTCGGGGAGCTGTGACGCGATGCCGTCACGGGCGAAGGGAGTGCCGTCCTCGACCTTAAGGATATAGGCGGAGATGTGCTGTATCGGGAGCTCCGCGAGGCGGTCGATGCTGTAGAGGAGGGCGTCGCGCGTCTGACCGGGCAGGGCGAGCATGAGGTCGCAGGAAATATTTCCGAAGCCGGCGGCGTGCGCCTCGCGGACTGTCCTCTCAGCGCGGGCGGAGTCGTGCGTTCTGTCGAGGAAGCGGAGCTCGTCGTCGCGCATGGACTGCACTCCTATGGAGAGGCGGTTTATGCCGGTTTCCCGCAGCTTTTCGAGCCTTTCACGGGTGAGCGCGGAGGGGTTGGCTTCGAGAGTTATCTCGGCGGTCGGGGTGAGGTTAAAGTCGGTCCGCACCTCTGTGATGATATTCCCGAGCTGGTCGGGAGTCAGCAGGGAGGGAGTACCGCCGCCGAAGTAGAGGGTGTCAGTCGGGCGGGTGCGGTCGGAATAGTGGCGAAGATTCCGCAAAACTGCCGAAATATAGCCGTCTGCGGCTTGGCGAGAGTATGCGGTCGAATAGAAATCGCAATACGCGCATTTGCGTCCGCAGAACGGCACATGAATGTATATCCCGAGGCTGCTCATCGGCGGTTGAGGTCGATCTTGATCGCCTTGTCGAGCGGGAAGCAGAACGCATTCACGAGGCGCGGAACGAGCAGTATCGACAGGAAAAGCCCGATGTTTATGAGGAAGCCGTAGTGGTGGATGAACGGGAAGCGCTCGTTGTACTTGACGTCGCCGAGGAGGTAGATGACGATGAGCGCGGCGATCGCGAGGGTGCTGTAGACGGCGTTGAAAATGGTCGCTGCCTTGCCGTTCACGACGCGTCTGCCGCACTCCTGGCACGGCTTGCCGTAGGAGTTGAGCTGCCCCGCGAACGCCTTAGTCCACGGGTTGAATGACTTTTTCCCGCAGTGCGGGCAGTTGTAAATACTCATAGCAATATCCTTTCAAATTTCACTGGGGACAGCGGGAGAGTCGGTCTCCATAGGGGAGAGCTCGGCGGTCTCCGGGACGAGGGTAAGCTCGTTTTTAAGCAGGGGAGTGCGCGGGAGCGGAGTAAGCAGGGACTTGCGCTTTGCCTTTCTGCGGGTGCGCCTCAGGCTGAATAATTTCCTGATGTAGGTGAGCATAAAGGCTGCTCCGAGGAGGATAAGTGCGTATTTCAAGCCGTCTGACTCGGTATCTCCGCTTATCCAGTAGATGAATAAAATGAGCAGCACTGTGAATATATACCACCCGGGAGTGACGTCGTACAGCGCCCATTTCAGACGCATGAACGGTCTGCCGGGCTTGGTGCCGCGGAGCGGGAGCAGTGACGCGATCAGTGACACAAGTGCCAGAACTGCGAGCAGTCCGAAAAATCCGAGAGCAATATAGTTCAACATTTCTGTTCCTCCCTTACGAATCAAGCTTCAGAACGCTCATGAACGCCTCCTGCGGCACCTCGACCGTGCCGAGCTGGCGCATACGCTTCTTGCCCTCCTTCTGCTTTTCGAGGAGCTTCTTTTTGCGGGTGATGTCGCCGCCGTAGCACTTCGCGAGGACGTCCTTGCGCATTGCCTTGACGTTCTCACGGCCGATTATCTTGCCACCGATCGCTGCCTGTATCGGCACCTCGAAGAGCTGGCGGGGGATGTTGTCCTTGAGCTTTTCGGCTATTTTACGCGCTCTGGCGTATGCCTTGTCCGCGTGGATTATGAACGACAGCGCGTCCACGATCTCGCCGTTGAGGAGAATGTCAAGCTTCACCAGCTTCGACGGCGTATAGCCGAGCATTTCGTAGTCGAACGACGCATAGCCCTTCGTGCGCGATTTCAGCACGTCGAAGAAGTCGTAGACTATCTCGTTCAGCGGGAGCTCGTAGTGCAGGTTCACGCGGGTGTCGTCGAGGTACTGCATATCCTTGAATATGCCGCGCCTGTCCTGGCAGAGCTCCATGATGTTTCCCACGAATTCCGACGGGGTGAGGATGTCCGCCTTGACCATCGGCTCCTCTGCTATGGAGATGAGCGCGGGGTCGGGGTAGTTCGTGGGGTTGTCGATGTACTGCACGTCGCCGTTGGTCATCGTGACCTTGTAGATTACGGACGGCGCGGTGGTGATGAGGTCGAGGTTGTACTCGCGCTCGAGACGCTCCTGGATTATCTCCATGTGGAGCAGTCCGAGGAAGCCGCAGCGGAAGCCGAAGCCCAGCGCTATCGACGTTTCCGGCTCAAATGAGAGGGAGGCGTCGTTCAGGCGGAGCTTTTCGAGGGCGTCACGCAGATCGCCGTATTTCGCGCCGTCTGCGGGGTAGATACCAGAGAAGACCATGGGGTTGACCTTGCGGTAGCCGGGTAGGGGCTCGTCGCAGGGGTCGTCGTTATTGGTGACGGTGTCGCCCACGCGGGTGTCGCCGATAGATTTGATAGATGCCGCTATATAGCCAACTTCGCCCGCTTCGAGGGAGCCGTTGTTCACGAGGTTGGTCGCGTCCATGAAGCCTGCCTCTACGACAGTGAAGACCGCGCCTGTCGCCATGAGGCGGATATTGTCGCCGACCTTCACGCGTCCCTCCTTCACGCGGACGTAGATGATAACGCCCTTGTAGGAGTCGTAGTAGCTGTCGAAAATAAGCGCTTTGAGCGGCTTTTCGGGGTCGCCCTTGGGTGCGGGGATATCGGTCACGATACGTTCGAGGACTGCCTCGATGTTCGTGCCCATTTTCGCGGAGATACGCGGTGCGTCCATTGCCGGGATACCGATGACGTTCTCGACCTCCGCGCAGACTCTCTCGGGGTCGGCGGAGGGAAGGTCTATCTTGTTCACTACAGGAACTACCTCGAGGTCATGCTCGATTGCGAGGTAGGTGTTAGCGAGGGTCTGCGCCTCGATGCCCTGCGAAGCGTCCACAACGAGGATAGCTCCCTCGCAGGCTGCGAGCGAGCGCGACACCTCGTAGTTGAAGTCAACGTGGCCAGGCGTGTCGATGAGGTTGAAGATGTAGTCCTCGCCGTCGGAGGCGGTGTATTTAAGACGTACCGCGCGGGCTTTGATCGTGATGCCGCGCTCGCGCTCGATGTCCATGTTGTCGAGGAGCTGGTCCTCCATGTCGCGGAGCTGGACGGTCTCCGTCTTCTCGAGGATACGGTCGGCGAGGGTGGACTTGCCGTGGTCTATATGTGCAATTATGCAGAAGTTCCTTATCTTATCGTTAGCCATGAGGTGCCTCTTTTCTGATACATAGTTATACATACTAAGTATACCACAAAATGAGCGGGATTGCAAGATTTCGGCGTAAAAAAGTGTGCGCAGACAATAAAAATCCCCCAACGGAGACCGCTGGGGGATATAGCTGTTAAAGATTCAATTATTCGTTGATCTTTGTAACAACGCCGGAACCTACTGTTCTACCACCCTCACGGATAGCGAAACGGAGTCCCTCTTCGATAGCGATAGGAGTGATGAGCTCAACGTCCATTGCTACGTTATCACCAGGCATGCACATTTCCTTGTCAGCAGGAAGTGTGATAACGCCTGTAACGTCAGTAGTTCTGAAATAGAACTGAGGACGATAGTTGTTGAAGAACGGTGT
>JAEELF010000069.1 GCA_016288815.1 Ruminococcus sp. | reverse complement strand
TCCAGTACACAGGTGCTGACGGAGAGGTCTACTATGACAAGGTGGCGAGCGGTACCGCAGTAAAGGGCGAGTGGGTCCAGCTTGCGAATACCTCCTACACTATCCCCGCGGGCGCGACCGACCTCAACCTCTATGTTGAGACTGACAAGAATACCTGCGATTTCTACATCGACGATGTCGCTGCTGCTGAGAAAGGCACTGTCATCGCGGGCGCAGGTCTTGCTCCGATAGTAACTCCAGGCGATGTAAGCTGCGACGGCGTTATCAACGCTGTGGACATCGCTATGGCACGTCAGGGTATCGTTAGCGGCTTTGCAAAGGCTTACAACGAGGTAGCTGCTGACGCAGACCAGAACGGCACTGTCGAGATAAACGACGTTGTGCTCATTCAGGAGTTCGTACTGGGTCAGATCAATGAATTCCCGGTATATATCCCGCCCAAGCCCGCTTTCAACTATGACTCCGCAGTTTCCTACCACGAGCCCAGCAATGGCGAGAACTACCTCGACCGCATCGCTGAGGCTGGTACGGTGACCAAGGAGTACTACAACGGTATCAACGGTCAGAAGGCACTCAACGTTTACACTCCTTACGGCTATGATCCGTCCAAGAAGTACAACATCTTCTACCTCATGCACGGCGGCGGAGAGAATGAGAACACCTGCTTCAGCGACGACGTAAAGATGCAGAATATCCTCGACCACATGATAAAGAACGGCGAGATTGAGCCGATGATCGTTGTTTGTCCTACATTCAACGGCTGCCCCGCTCCCGATAACAACATGGGTGCAGGTACTGTATGGGACGAGATGCGTCAAAGCATTATCCCGTTCGTTGAGAGCAAGTACTCCACATACGCTGAGGATACAACTATCGACGGTCTCAGGGCTTCAAGATTCCACCGCGCTTACGGCGGCTTCTCGATGGGAAGCGGTTCGACATGGAACAACTTCTGCAATAACCTCGACATCATCGCTTACTTCATGCCGCTGTCCGGTCACTGCTGGCTCGGCGCTCAGGGTATCCAGAACGCTATCGACGCTTCCGGTTTCACTCAGAGGGATTACTTCGTATTCGCCGCGACCGGTGATGACGACCTCGCATACGGCAATATGATGACCCTCATGCCTACTCTCCAGGCTGATACAAAGCGCTTCACCTACACCTCTGACTTCTCGCAGGGCAACCTCTACTTCCTGGTTGCGCCCGGCAAGACTCACTGGTGGGGCGTTGTAAGATGGTACGTCTATGACGCGCTCCCGTACTTCTTCCACGAGGGTACATGATCTGAATATAAAAAAGGCGGTTGAATGACCGCCTTTTTTTATTTACCTTATACCGAGCTCAACGTCTTCGTCGTTGAGCTTGTCGTATTTCAGGATATAGTCCCAGACCTCCTGCACGGTCGTGAATGCCACTCCGACGTAGCTGTCTGCGCAGCCGTAGTAAATGGCGATGCGTCCGGTATCGGAGTCGGTGAGCGTCGCGCACGGGAAGCACACATTCGGCACGAAGCCACGCTCCTCGTACCACTCCTCGGGGGTGAGTATGTAGTTCGAGCAGCGGTGGAGCACCTTTGACGGCTCAGCGAGGTCGAGGATCGCCGCGCCGATGCTGTAGACGTAGCCGTTGCAGGTGTGGACGACGCCGTGGTAGAACATCAGCCAGCCCTCGCTGGTCTCGATCGGAGCGGAGCCGCCGCCGATCTTCAGGCTCTCCCACCAGCTCCCGGACTTGCCCATGACGTGCCTGTGGCGTCCCCAGAACTCCATGTCGGGGCTCTCCGAGAGGAAGATCTCGCCGAAAGCCGTATGACCGTTGTCACACGGACGCGAGAGCATGACGAAGTTGCCGTTTATCTTCCGCGGGAAGAGGACTGCGTTGCGGTTGTAGGGGAGGAATGGGTTCTCGAGGCGGGTGAACGTCTTGAAATCGGTGGTTTTCGCGATACCGATGGTCGGACCGAACATATCCTGACACCACATTATGTAGTAGATGTCATCGACCTTTACGAGGCGCGGGTCGTAGGCGTATGGCGGCAGAAAGGGCTTGCCGCTCTTGTCGGTGAAGGGGATCCGCTCAGGGTCGAACTCCCAGTGGACAGCGTCGCGGCTGCGTCCGAGGTAGATATGAGGGATACCGTCGCGCTGCTCGGCACGGAAAACGCCGATATATCCGTCTTCGTAGGGCATGACGGCGCTATTGAAGATCCTCGCGACATTGGGCAGAGGGTTGCGTCCGATGATCGGGTTCCCGGAGTATCTCCAGACGGGGGCGGTGCAGCCGGCAGGCTTCTCCTGCCACGGCATGCTCGGGAGAGGGCTGCCGATGAGTTTTATCTGTGACATTGTGTCCTCCGTTCAGCTTAACTTATCAATAAATTAAGCATTGTAGTGGTTAAATTTATTATACACCATTTCATGCATTAAGTCAAGATTTAATCTGCATTTCAGTGACTGAAAAATCCAGAAAAAAGTCATAAAATTCTATAGATTTTTCAGCGCGCATGTATTATAATGGTATTATCAAATCTGATCGGAGTATAAAAATGAATATTCATGAATTTATCAACGGCATTTCAGGCGGGGCGTTCGACGCGCAGCTTAGGCGGCTGTACGGCAGCTCCCCGCGCGCTATCCTGCGCCACAAGACACGCTATATCAGCGCCGCCGAGCACTTCTCACGCCTCTACCCCGAGCGCGGCGAGATCTGCGTATTTTCGGCTCCCGGGCGCTCTGAGATAGGCGGCAATCACACTGATCACCAGCACGGCTGCGTGCTCGCGGCGGCAGTAGATCTCGACGTCATCGCCATCGTCGCTTTCCACGACGAGAAGGTGATACGTCTCAAGTCTGAGGGCTACCCCGAGGACATTGTTGAGCTCGACGATCTCTCCGTGCAGGACGACGAGGCGGGCAGCTCCACTGCGCTGATACGCGGTATCGCGGCTGGCTTCGCAAAGCTCGGGGTGGAGATCGGCGGCTTCGACGCTTACACCTCCTCTGAGGTGCTCAGCGGCAGCGGTCTTTCGTCCTCGGCGGCATTCGAGGTGCTCGTGGGGACTATCATCGACAGGCACTACAACGACGGCAATGCCGGCGCTGTGGAGATCGCGAAGATCGGAAAATTCGCGGAAAACACCTACTTTGGCAAGGCGAGCGGGCTAATGGACCAGACTGTCAGCTCGGTGGGCGGGTTCGTCTTCATCGACTTCGCTGTCCCCGCTCAGCCGGTCATCAGACCCGTGCAGTTCGACTTCGAGAAGGCAGGGTACTCGCTCTGCATCACCGACACCAAGGGCAGTCACGCCGACCTCACCGAGGACTATGTCTCAATTCCGACTGAGATGAGGCGTGTCGCGGAGGAGCTGGGTTTCGATGTGCTGGGCGAGGCAGACGAGGAGCAGTTCTACGCGGAGCTGCCGGAGCTGCGGGAGCGCTGCACAGACCGCGAGCTGCTGCGTGCGGCACATTTCTTCGGCGAGAACAGACGGGCGCAGCTCGAGGCGGAGGCGCTCGAAAACGGCGACACAGAGGAGTTCTTTGCGCTCGTGAACCAGTCGGGCGAGTCCTCGGCGGAGCTGCTGCAGAACCTATACTCCTGCCGCAAGCCTGAGCACCAGGAGATACCCCTCGCGATCATGCTGTCGAAGCGCTTTCTCGGCGGCGACGGCGCCGTGAGGGTCCACGGGGGCGGCTTTGCGGGGACGATACAGGCGTTCGTTCCGAGCTACCGCGCCGCGGATTATCAGGCTGAAATGGAGCGGGTTTTCGGCGAAAAAAGCTGCTACATACTGAACGTGCGTCCTTTAGGCGGGACGGAGCTCACGCTCGAATAAAACAAAAAGGAGTTTGAAAAATGAAGAAAAGAGTCATTTCCGTACTCACAGCGGCAGCCGCTCTGACCTCTCTTGCGGCTGGCTGCGGAAGCAAAGGCGGGAGCAGTCAGGAGACTGTCTCCCAGAACGAAACACAGGCAGAATCTCCCTCTGATGAGCCTGAGACCGAGATCACGACTGAGGCTGGAATGGTCAAGGAGCCGTTCGTCAAGCCGGACGTGGACATTACTGAGATGCGCGATATAACGACAATGGAGCTCGTAAAGGAAATGGGGCTCGGCATAAACCTCGGCAACACCTTCGAGGCGTGCGGAGGCTGGATAAACGGCAATTCCGTCAGCGACTACGAGGTCGCTTGGGGAAGCCCGATCATCACGGAGGACATCATCGAGGGCTACGCGGCGGAGGGCTTCGGCGTGCTGCGCGTGCCGGTGGCTTGGTCGAACCTCATGGCGGAGGACTACACCATCGACCCGACCTACATCGCGCGAGTGCATGAGGTCGTGGGCTGGGCGCTCGAGGACGGGCTGTACGTTATTATGAATATCCACTGGGACGGCGGCTGGTGGGAGGATTTCCCCACCGACACCGACGAGTGCATGAAGAAATATACCGCGATATGGACTCAGCTCTGCGACGCTTTCGGCGACTATGGCGACAGGCTGATGTTCGAGTCGCTCAACGAGGAGGGCGGCTGGGAGAGCCTCTGGAACCGCTATTCCGGCAGCACTGAGGGCAAGGACGTCTCGTACCAGCTGCTAAACGACATCAACCAGCAGTTCGTGGACGTTGTGCGCGGCTCCGGAGGGAACAACGCGGAGCGTCACCTCCTCATCGCAGGCTACAATACTGACATCGACCTCACCTGCGATCCGCTCTTCGTCATGCCGGACGACCCCGCTGGACGGTGTGCGGTGTCCGTCCACTACTACACGCCCTCGACTTTCTGTATCCTCGATGCGGACGCTGACTGGGGCAAGGCGAAGACCTCGTGGGGCTCCCCGCGCGACAAGGCTGAGCTCGAGGGCTACATGGACAAGGTCAAGGAGACCTTCATCGACAAAGGTATCCCCGTTATCGTTGGAGAATTCGGCGCCGTTGCGATAAAGAACAAGACCCCCGAGGAGATCAGGAACTACAATATCGCGGTCGTTCAGACGGCGTATGACCGCGGTATCTGCATGGTGCTGTGGGACATCACTGACGTCTTCTATGACAGGACCGCGTGTGAATTCAAGGATCAGGAAATGCTCGCGGGAATGCTCGGGGCGGCAGGTCAGACCGGCTGACGCGCGTGCGTTCAACTGAATAAAACTCAGGCGGACTGTTAGGTGCGGCGCTGATATAGAAGTTTGAGCCATAGTATTTCTGATGCATCGTCAGAAATACTATGGCATTTCTGTTGAAAATGCCGCAATGCCGTGATATAATTGTTACTAACATAAATCGGAATTTACAGTGACTTTGAAGCTGTAAGCAGTGAATAATGAATAACGAATAATGAAAAATGAATAATGGCGGTGTGTCCTTCGGACACTGATTTAAATAATATCGCCACAGGCGATACCATAAATTATTCACTATTCTTTATTCTTTTTTCACTATTCATTATTAGCGCCATAGGCGCTAAATTCTGATTTATCTGAGCAGTCAATTAAATACATTGCCCCGAAGCGCTTTGAAATGCTTCGGGGCAAAACTTTTGTATAGGTATTCGTCTTAACAGTCCGTCTTTGTTTGGGCTGACTCCTGACGCCTGATACCTGACACCTGTTTACGACGTATCAGGCTTGTGCTATTGACATTTTTTGACGTATATGGTATAATCTTTTTATTGATGTGCCGGATAACAAAGGAATGGCACATCATTTTCAATGAATATAGGAGGGAAAATAGTGGAATACGTCATCAGGACAAAAGAACTGACCAAGATGTACGGCCATAAGGCTGCCGTGGACAAGGTCAGCATGAATATCGAAAAGGGCGATATCTACGGATTTATAGGCAAAAACGGCGCCGGTAAGACCACTACCATGAAGATGCTGCTCGGAATGATATTCCCCAACGGCGGAACGATGGAGCTCTTCGGCAAGCCTGCCAATAACGCTTCACGCCGCAGGATAGGCTCTCTCATCGAGGCGCCCGGTATCTACAAGGGCTGCACCGCATACGAGAACCTCAAGCGTTTCTCGCTGCTCTACGGCGGCGACGATAAGAACATCAAGGAGCTCCTTGAACTCGTCAATCTCGCCAACACCGGCAAGAAGAAGGCGGGAGCCTTCTCGCTCGGAATGAAGCAGCGTCTCGGAATCGCTATCGCAATGCTCGGCAATCCGGAGGTGCTCGTTCTGGACGAGCCCGTAAACGGACTTGACCCTGCCGCTATCAAGGGCGTGCGTGATACGCTCCTCGCTCTCAATCAGGAAAAGGGAGTCACAGTCCTTATATCGAGCCACCTTCTCGGCGAGCTCGCTAAGATCTCCACTCGCTACGGGATCATCAACAGCGGTGTGCTCGTTGAAGAGGTCTCCGCACAGGAGCTCGAATCAAGGTGCCGCCAGACTCTCGTTATCAAGTGCAGGGACACTGCCGCTGCGGAGACAGCTCTCCGCGAAAAGCTCGGGATCGCAGAGCTCGAGACGGCAGGGGATACCATTACCCTCCTCAGCGGAATTGACCGCGCAGAGGAGATCAATACCACACTCGTCAACGCAGGCGCGGGAGTATTTGATCTGCACACGACCACCGCTGACATGGAGGATTACTTCATAGAAAGGATCGGTAGATAATGAGAAGGATACTCAGATTTGAATTTCACAAGCTGTTCAGACAGCGCAGCTTCTATATATGTTCGCTCGTGACGGCAGTGCTGCTGATACTCGGGATACCGGTCTTTACGAAGATCGCTAAAATGGATTTGAGCGGCTGGGAATATGCTGCTATGGTCCTGAGCAATTCGCAGTACACGATGATACTCGGCATATTCACCTCGCTGTTCGTCTGCGACGACTTCGATCAGCAGGTCCTGAAAAACATCTACTCCAAGGGCTACAGCCGTAAGAAGGTCTTCGTCGGGAAGTACATCTCCTCGCTCTTCGCGGCAGGCATGATGTATCTCTTCGATATCATCGTAGCATTCATCGCCGGCACGGTAGTCTGGGGCGTGGGCGAGGTCGGAGACACTATCCGCACGCTCTTCCTGCAGGGGTTAGTGCTCGTCGGATACCATGCGTTCTTCTTCGCACTGTCGATAATCCTCGGCAGGACAGGTCCCTCGATAGCTATCGGCATTGTCGCGACCACCATGATAACCCTCGTGCTCACGATACTCGATGTTATCTTAAAGCCCAAGAAGTTCTCCTTCACGGACTACTGGCTGGACGCATTCCTGAACAACGCCGGAGACTCCGATGTCAAGACCAAGGTCCTTGTCACTTCGTTGGTCGGCACATTCCTCTTCGCTGCTGCGTTCCTTTCAGTCGGATACGCATTCAACAGGAAGAAACAGGTCTGATATACCAGAAAAAGCTGAGGCGCCTGCAGTTCGCAGGCGCTTTTTGTGTCCGCAGGTATTGAAAATATCGCGCGGAGATGCTATAATGAACGTATAGAATTGACTCCCGGACAGACAGCATGACGAATACTGATATCAAACGAAAAGGAGAATCGGACTATGCAGAATTTTGATTACATGACACCCACCCGCCTCGTCTTCGGAGAGGGCTGTATCGCAAAGCTCCCGGAGGCGCTCGGAGCTATCGGCAGAAAGGTGCTGCTCACCTACGGCGGAGGCAGTATCAAGAAGACTGGGCTTTACGACAAGGTCAGGGAGCTGCTCCCGGACTTCGAGATAACCGAGCTTCCGGATATCCAGCCCAATCCCAAGTATGACCCGAGCGTGCTCGACGGCGTCAGGCTCTGCAAGGAGAACAGCATCGAGGTGATACTCTCTGTCGGCGGCGGAAGCGTCCTCGACTGCTCAAAGGCTATCGCGGCGGGCGCGCTGTACGACGGCGACCCCTGGGACCTTATCTCCTACAAGGTCAGGGCGAAGGCTGCGCTGCCTATCGTGGACATCATCACCCTCGCCGCAACAGGCAGTGAGTACGACTGCGGCGGCGTTATCTCGAGGACCGAGACCAACGACAAGATCGGCTACATGGACCCGCACCTCTTCCCCGCAGTGTCCTTCCTCGACCCGACGTATACCTTCACCGTGTCGAAAAAGCAGACCGCAGCAGGCTGTGCGGACGCTATGAACCACATCATGGAGCAGTACTTCTGCGAGGATTCCTCGCTGCTGAGCGACGGTTTCATGGAGGCGGGGCTGAAGAGCCTTATGGTCAATGCGAAGAAGTGCCTTGCAGATCCCAACGACTACACCGCAAGGGCTGAGATGATGCTCGCCTGCACCTACGGCTGCAACGGCATTTACTCGCTCGGAAACAGCCCCTCCGGCTGGCCGTGCCACGGCATGGAGCACGCTCTCTCCGCGTACTATGACATCACCCACGGTGAGGGTCTGGCTATCATCACGCCCCGCTGGATGAAGCATATCCTCAGCGACAGGACGCTCAGCCGCTTCGTGAAGTACGGCGTGAACGTCTTCGGTATCGACAGCAGCCTCGGTGACTACGAGATCGCGGAAAAGGCGATACAGGAGACCTACGATTTCTTCCTGTCAATCGGTATCCCGATGACGCTACGCGAGGTCGGGATAGACGAGAGCCGTATCGGCGAAATGGCTCGTCACGTCGCGGAGAATGAGGGACTTGAAAATGCGTGGGTGCCGCTCACGGAAAAGGACATCGCGGACATCTTCACGGCGTCGCTCTGACAGTAATAAAACGAAAAAGCTCCCCTCGGGGAGCTTTTATTCTTCAGTGCTGCCATACAGCTTTTCTATCATCTCTGAGGAGCCCGGCTCCGATGCGCGCAGTCGCTCGACTGCTTCGCTGCGGCGCCTGATAAGGTCCTCGTAGAGCTCTGGGTTGTCCTTTTTAAGGTCGTTTTCAAAGGCGATGAAGTACTTCCTGACCCTGTTGAAGGCGGCGATGTCGCGCTGCTCGATACGTCGGGCGATACGGAGCCTTCTGTGCTCGATCGCCTCGGAGATCTGAGACTCGGGAATGCCGAGCTTTTGCGACAGCTCACCGATATGGAGCTGCAAATGCTCGAGGAACTTTTCGTTGTCGAGGTCGCTGACGCCTGTCCATGAGCCCTGCGGCTTGATGACGTCCGCGAGCTCCTGACGGGGGTGACTTTCCCCGCCGATACCGGAGAGCAGCTTCTCGGTGTACTTCTCCATTTCTGCGTCTGCGTTGTCGCCGAAAGCCCACTCAAATTCGAGGCGGTCGGCGTTGCCGTATGGCAGGGGAGCAGCGTCCGGGGAGCCTGATTCGAGCTCATAGGGAGGCTTGATACCGGCAGCTGACAGCGCAGCAGCGAGCGTCCTGCGGCAGCGTCCCTCCTCGATGAAGGAGCCGATCCCGAGCTGGCGGAAGCGGTCGTTCAGCTGACCTATATGCGAGGCGAAGCAGAGCGTTATCCCGCGGCTGCTGAGCGAGCGGTCGAGCGCGGCGATACTGTCTGCGGCGGTGATGTCGATGTTGCAGATCGCGCCGGAATCAACGATGACACAGCGAGTGTCCTCCCTGACCGCGCCCTCGATGTCGGAGATGAACAGCTTGATGTTCGCGAAGTAGAGATTCCCCGAAAAACGGTAGATGACGGCGCTTTTCACCGGGACTGAATAGGTGTTTCGCTCAAGGCTGTGGAAGCCTTCGTGACCGGGTATCACACCGAGGAACGAGCGCTTGGGGTTGGTCGTGTTGATGATGACCGCGGTGAACGACAGCACCACGCCTATGAGCACGCCGTAGACCGTCCCGAAGAAAAGCACTCCCGCGAACGCTCCGAGGAATATGAGCAGTTCGCGCTTGTCCTGCCTGCAAAGGCGCTTGACGAGGGCGAATTCGACGGCTCCGAGCAGCGCTGAGATGACGATAGCGGTCAGCACAGGCACGGGGAGGTACCTGACAGCGCCCGTGAAAAATATGAGTATCACTGCCATTGCAGCTGATGCGGTGAGCGACATCACCTGTGACGCTCCGCCGTACTGCTCGCCCATTGAGCTCCTCGAAACAGAGCCGTTCACCGGACAGCAGCCTGTGGCTCCTGCGGCAAGGTTGCCGAGCGCGTAAACGAGTATCTCGCGGTTCTCGCTGAGCCGGTAGCCGTTTTTCTGCGCGAGATTGTTCGAGGCGAGGAGAGTTTCCGCCATTATCACGATCGCGATGGTCATGCTCGCGGGAATGATGTCCGTGAGCATACCGGCGTCAACGTCCGGGAGGCGCCACGCCGGGAGACCCGCTTCCACCGATGAGAGCAGCGTTACCCCGTGTTCTTCGGCAAAGCCTGTGTACCCGAGGATCGCTCCCCCTGCCATGACGAACAGCGACATCGGCAGCTTCGGTATCAGCTTCTTTGAGACGAGGAGCACGAACAGCGACGCTCCTCCGAGCAGCAGCGATGCAGCGTTGAAGCTGCTGCGGCAGGTGGTGACGATGTGCGAGATGAGCCCGACTATCTCCCCCGAGCCGCTTTGTCCGCCGAGCAGCTTCGGTATCTGCATGAAGATGATAGTCGTGGAAATGCCGCTTATGAAGCCTCCCATGACTGGGGTGGAGATGTACTTCACGAGCCGCCCTGCCCTGAGCGTGAAGAAGAGCAGGAGCCACAGTCCCACGCAGAGCGTTATCACCGGGACCGTCCGGACTGCCTCCGCGGAGCCGGAAGCTATCCCTTCTTCAGCGAGGAACGCTCCGACAAGTGCTGCGGGAGCTGCGTCCACGCCGAAGATGAACTGCGGCGAGGTCGAGAGCAGACCGAATATCAGTATCGGGAATACCGAGCCGTACAGACCGTAAACGGGCGGAAGTCCTGCCACCTGTGCGTAACCCATTGAAATGGGTATCGACACGAGCGCGATGATGATCCCCGTGAAAATGTCCCTGGGCAGAGTTTTCAGCGAAAAACCACGTACCATGAGCGTTCCTCCTTTCCGTCCGGACTCAGCAGCAAAAGCTGTGGGGTCCGGGTCTTTATTTTTCAGCAAGCAGCTGTCTCATGGCGATCATGTCGAAGATGTCCAGACGTTCGTCCGTGCAGAGGTCGCCTGCATACCAGTTTTTCAGTTCAGTTCCGGGGACTGCGAGCAGCCATTTCTGAAGTACTACAGCGTCGGAGACATTGAACTCCCCGTCACTGTTCACGTCGCCCGGCGTGTCCTCGGGGACAGTCCCGTCGGACTTCATGACGAGCACGTCGTCGAGCCAGAAGTCGCAGAGCTCGGTGTCGGTCTCGAAGTAGAGCGTGGGATTCGAGCCCTCCTTGACGGTATAATCGGGGCAGGAGAGAGTCACCCAGCTGCCGGACTCGGCGTCCGCCTCCGCGAAGGTGTCATAGACCGCGCCGTCGCTGCCGTCGTACTGCATAGTCATCTTGAAGTGCACGGTCTCCCCGGAATCCTGCCTTACCTTAGCCCTCACGCTTATCTGCGTGCCGGCAGGGCAGCGCTTGCTGCTGAGGGTATATGCGATACCGTTCCACGAAGCCGTGCGGCCGGTAACTGCGGCTGACGAGTTCCCCTCGGAGGCTTGGTCAGAGGTCGCAGAGACGCTCGCGGCGCCGCGGCTCTTCCAGCCGGAGATACCGCTCTCGAAGTCGGAGCGAAGTATCACGGGGTCGTCGGGGTCGATGCCCGAGCCGCCAAGCTGCTCCTCGATGACGTCCGCCCAGAACCTTCCCATTTTCTCGTATCCGCCGCCGTTGGGGTGGAGGTTGTCGGCGGTGTCGATATCCGCCATGCCGTTGAGGCAGCCGTGGACGTCAGCGAACTGCACGTTGTCGCCGTAGGACTCAGCGACCTTCTGCACGGTCTGGTTGTAGTTCCCGACGCGGGTGGAGTTGCCGCCGTATGCGGTGAATTCCGGTATCGAGCCCATGAAGATGACGCCGCCCTCGGGCATATCGCCGAGGATATAGTCCACGAGCGTGTGGAGATCCTCCTCGCAGGCGCTGAGGTCGCGGTTAGCGGTCATGTCGTTCGTGCCGATGATGAGCAGGACGATGTCGGGCTGGGCGTTCTTCACGGCGTCCTTGCTCTGGAGCTTTTCGAGCAGACCGTTCTCGCCCCAGCTCGGTATCGGGTACTGCTGCTTGATAGTGAACCCGCTGTAGCCGGCGTGATTGCCGTCGTACTGGCAGGTCGTGCCGTTGTAGACGAAGCTCTCTGAGTCCTTGCCCTCGGGACCTACCATGTCGAACTCTATCCCCTTTTCTTTCAGGGCGTAGTCCAGGTATTTGCGGTAGCCGCCGGTCTCACCGTAGCCGAAGGTGATAGAGTCGCCGATCGGCATGATCCTGACCGGGTCTGCCGAGCTTGCCTGGAGCACCGGGACGTGCAGCGCGGAAGAGAACAGTGTCGTCAGTGACAGCACGGAGGCTGTCAGCAGCGCTTTGAGCTTTTTCATTCATTTGACCTCCTTTTGGTTTCGTGGATAAATAAGATCATGCCGTGCCATTGTGGATATATCTTCAAGAGCCCGCAGCTCTTGTGATCCAGTCAGTGATAACGTCAACTATGTACGCCTGTTCAGCCTGCGTGAGGACCTTCCCCGCGGGGATACCGTGCCACTTTTCAAGGCAGCTCCGGCAGCAGCAGGCTGTGGCGTGCTGTGCGATGAAGACAGGGTGTCCCTTCATCGGGGTCTGCTTACCGTCGTTCTCGGGAGCCTCCGCTGACAGCCGCTTTTTCACGATGTCCTGCGCATGGAGCTTTATGGTGTCCGCTCCCTTTTCGGCGATATACGCCTTGTCCTTTTCGGTCAGGCGGAAGCGGCTCCTGAAGTTAGAGCGGCTCAGCCTTGCGAACAGAGCGGCTCTGTCCGGCAGCTGATATTTTATCGCAGCGCCGGAATCATTCCCCGGTGTATAGCTGTACCCGGACTTCCTCGCCTGCGGTATTTGGAGCCTGCGTTCAAGGCGGTAGACTCTGCCTGCCTTGATGAACACCGCTCCGGTCTGCCGGAACGTGAACGGCACTCCGCAGCGGATGCACTCACGGCGCACCTCCTGTATCCAGCGGAGGTCGCACGGTCTTGCATTGTCGCCGGATTCCCCGCCGCAGGTGACGTGCCCGATAAGTCCGGACGCGAGGTATTTCTCGATGTTCAGCTCGCCCAGCATAGGCTCGGAGATGATCTCCCTGTGCTTTATCGGGAGCGACAGAAATATCGGGAGCCTGTAGTCAGCCCGCTCCTGATCCTCGCAGGTGCTGCATATCGTGACGTTGTTCCAGCCGTTTCCCCAGTCGGGCGGGATACACTCTGCGAAGCGGTCGATCCTCTTTGTGATTATGTGGAAGTGCAGGTCCTGCCGCAGACGTATCATATCCCAGCAGCCCTGCCGCCATTCGTCGGCGTCGCTGAGGAAGAAGTCGGACGTCATGCAGGTGAAAACCTCGCCGTCATCGGCGGTCAGTTTGAAGTGTCCCTGACGGTCTTTTTTCAGCGGCAGATCATAGTCGCCGGTCTTGGAAACCACAGAAGCGTCCTTGCCGATACTTTCGTCCCGCCGGTAGACATAGCAGTTCGCGCAGCCGGGACTTATCTTGTGGCAGCCGTGCCACGGATTCCAGATAGCCATGTCCGCCGCTCCTTTTCGTTATTTCAGTGCCGCGAGATACTCCTGTGCGGCAGCGATGATATCCTCAGCGCTGTACAGCGGGTAGCTGCATATTGTGTCGCTTGTGTAGTCATTGGTGTAAATCGTGCTGAGGTCGTCAGCAGCGCCGACGTAGTAGGGGATATAGTACAGCACCTTCATCTCGTCCGGGAGCAGCACCCACGCATTGTCCATATAGCTCCTGAAAACACTTTCGGAAGGGCTGCATATATCCCATGTGATGACCACAGCGTTCATGTCGGTCCTCTTTACCGGACGGCTTTCGAGCATGAATGCGGAGCAGCTGTCATATGCGGAGATCTGCCCGTTCTCGTCGAATGCGTCACAGGTCAGTTCAACGCTTCTGCCGGTATAGCCCTTGAGGTCGACCTCGTAGAGGCAATTGTCGCGGCAGAGCACGCCCATCGTCCTGTCAGTAAGGACACAGGCGGCTATCGGGTCGGCAGTTATGCCGTCGAGGCTGATCTTGGTGTATTTGCCGTTTTTGACGTTATCGAAAACATATATGGTCCTGTTCCTGCCGAGGAAGCACGGCGTATCATCATCGAGCCAGAAGCAGTTTATGACATCGTCTTCTTCGCAGTCCATGAGCTCGGAGAGGCCCTCCTCTGGGTCGTACATATAGACCTTGTAGAGGGGATCACTGTCGATCTGCGCTGCTGCACTGCCGATGACGCACCCGCTAGAAGGCGCGGCAGCGAAGTCGAGGAAGATCTCGTCGCCGTATTCATCGGAGGTAAGATACTTTATCTTCCCCTTCCGGTCAACGCTCAGGAGATAATTCCTCTGGCTGGTATAGTAGGCGATACCGCCGCTGACTTTTATCTTTTCCCTTGACATAGGTGCTTCGTCATTGGACGAGATGACCATATCACAGTCAAGGGTGCCGGTGTCTATGATGAACATAGAATCCGTGTTGTCGGTCTCGCGCCTGAAATGTACGAGGAGAGTGTCGCTGTCGAGGAAGACAGCGTTGTAAACGTAGCAGTCCTCCAGCTCTTCTATCTCGCGGACAGAGCCGTCTGAGCCGTCGTACAGCCAGACATGGTCGTCACGCTCCCACTGCTGAATGAGTGAATCGCCGGTATATGTAGAGTATACTATCTTGTCGTCATTCACAGCCCATATGAGGTAGTTGCATTCACCGTCGACAGACAGCTCCTCCGAGGCGTGCTCGTTGCGGCGTTCATACTGTATATATGCGACATTTGAGTATTTTTCATAGGTCACATATCTGCCCTGACTGTATACTGCACTTCCGTTTGAAAGCTGCGCCTTGCCGAAATGCATCCCGATCTTCGGGGTATCTGCATAGGCGTCTTCGAGCCTCACTCTATAATCATTGCCGTCTGAGAGCAGAACGTGAATGAATCCGTCCTCACTGAGGGAGGCGCTTGAGATGTCCGCTTCAAACCTGTACGAAACTATCTCTTCCAGTTTATCGTACCTGTAGACATATACCGATCTGTCATCGGAGAGCACGAGCAGGTCATAGGACAGTCCGAGCTCGTCCCCGGGATACATCTCAATGAGTGGATCCGGACCGATGTTCATGGCGGATACATGAGCGTACTGAGCATCTCTGCTGCCATTATCACTGACTGTAAAAAGCATCAGATCTGTGTTCTGGTAGTACAGATAATCAAAAGTCATAGCTATGAGGAAGTCTGTGCCGAACGTCCGCTGAGAAAGGGAGATCGAAGAGGGCGGGCTGCCTGACGTGCTGTCCTCTTCAGTGAGTTCGCCGCTTTCGTCAAAGATCGAGTACAGGTAGTATCTATAGTGTTCTTCGTCGATAATAGTCAGATACCCATATTTGTTGATCGACATTTTGAGTGAACATAAGTCCGCGTTCCAGAGCTCTTTTATCGCGGAGGTTATCTCATAAGTGCCAGCCGATATTCCGCTGTCCAGCATAATTGGTTCGACGTAGTATTTTGTTTTGCCGTTCTCCTCAATGCTGCCGAAGCGGGTCATGAATCCGTCGTCGTAGAAGACGCTGATATACGAAAGCTCTCCCGGCTCGGATACCCATTCGGTCTTTCCGGTAACGCCGTCGAGACGGGTTATTGTGAAGTCGGACTCGTTGACGACAAAGACGTCACTACCCTCTCCGGGAACGTCTACGGAAAGGTCGCGTTCAAGGTTCGTGAACAGGGTATCGAATGTGCTGTTTCTGGCGAAATCCGCTCCGAGGTCCGGAGCCGACTGCGAGACGAAAGGAGCGTTGTCTGCGCCCTGCACGCGCTCGTAGTAGAGCCTGAGCTGCTTGTCGCTCTCGAAGCCGTCATCGTCGGGGGTTATCTTTTTTAGTAGCTCGCCGGTCTCGGCGTCCCAGAAGTATATCCCCGTGGAATCAGAGGAGGTTATCGTCTTTCCCGCGCCGGTATATTGAAGGGACTCAATGGCGGTGTCGTGGGTGAGGGCTATCTGCGGCATGATGTTCTTCGTCTCATAGAGCTTCAGCTCCTTTGAGAGGATATTCTCGATGTCCGGCACGACGGGATTGCCGTCGTCTCCCTGCGGCATCGCGGAATACGCGCATTCTATCGCGGACAGCAGGTCGCCGTTCCGGTACATTATCTCCGACTCCTGCGCGAGGTGGACGGCGTTCTCTTTAAGGAGCTGACCGTTCTTCTCGGCGATGAGGTCGTTCTTTTTCCGTATTGCGACAGCTGATACCGCGCTGATGACCGTGATAACGGACAGCACACCCATTGCACCGGCAACAGCGGCTGCTCGCCTGGCTCTTTTTCTCCTGAACTCGCGGCGGTAGAGGTCATCGTAGCCCACCCCGAGCAGCGGTGCGACGATACGGAGATACTCGGAATCGAGTTTCTTCATCGACTTGTGCGCGGTGGGAGCGGTGATGTTTGCAGCAAGCGGCTCTACCTCAACGCGGGTAGTCACAGGCTCGCCGTTCGAGTCAACTGCATGGACTTCGTTCCAGCATATCTCCTCCGGGAAGGACTCCGCCGGCTGACCGCTCACGAGGAGCGGGATTATGTTCTTGTTCGTGTTGCCGTGAAGGGAGCGGAAGTACCGCAGTTCCTCCATACACCATTTCGAGAAGCGGTATTCAGGTGAGCACACCACGATAAGGAACTCGGACTGCCTGAGTGCACTGCGGATATCCTCGCCGAGGCTCTCGCTGGAGGGCAGCTCCGAAACATCTCGAAAAATGCGCATTTTCTGCTTCCCGAGCCCCAGCTTTCGGGGTGCCTTGTACTTTTCGAGCAGCTTTTGCAGGCGCTCGGCAGCAGCCGAGTCAAGGGGCTGGTGCCGGTAGCTGATAAACGCCTTGTATTTGTATGTCTCGCTCATCTGACTCATTCCTCCGTAGTGTCTTGTTTTCAGGTCGGCGCGTTACTGTTGAACTGTCATACCCCGTTCGGGTCACTTACCTGATCTGAGCTCCCCGACGACCACCTGACGCTGCTTGCCGTCGTCGGTGCAGGATATGACCGTCAGCCGGTCGTCTCCGAAGTCGCCGAGCACCCATGTATCGTCCGGCTCGACCGTCATGTATTCAGTCACCACATAGGTGTAGCGGGTGTGGTCGGGGTCGATGTCCACGAGGAACATCTCGTCGCCTATGCTTATCTGGTCGAGGTCGTTGAATATCTCGGCGTAGACCGTACTGTTGTGCCCTGCGATGCAGTAATTGCCGCTGCCGAGCGCTCCCGTTCCCTCGAAATGTCCCGCAGAGACCTGCAATGCCTTCTGGCCGGTGCCCTCGAGCACGGGGACCTTGATCCCGAGCCTCGGTATCTCGAAGTTGATGTTCTCTTTCAGCAGCCTGCGGAGATACAGCTCCCTGCTGATCTTCCGGTAACCGTAAAACGACAGCACTCCCACTCCGAGGACTATCATGATGATACCGATTATGAATGCGGGCTTTTTCCGCTTTTTCTTTTCTTCCATAATATCCGCTCCTCCGGGTTGCATACATTATACCACTTTTTCCCGCAAAGTGCAATACGACAGCTCAGCTTTTTGCATAGAGAGGCTGTTGACATAATGCGCAGCAGCGGGCGGGTTAACATTTTATCTATTGTTTTTTCCGCATAAATGTGGTACAATCATATTGCAATGATCCTTTGGACAGACCCATGCCATTCGGGAGTCTGTAGGGAGAAAAGGTATATGACAGAAATGAAAGAACTGATCTTTACAAACGAAAAATGCGTGGGGTGCAATAAGTGCATAAATGCTTGCAGCGCAATGGGCGCCTGCATCTCCACGGAGGCGGACGAAAACGGACGCTCGCGTATTGACGTTGACCCCGAGCGCTGCGTAGCCTGCGGAGCGTGCTTCGACGCCTGTGAGCATGACGCAAGGGAGTACGCGGACGATACCGAGGCTTTTCTGGCTGACCTTGCTGCCGGGGAGCCGGTATCGCTGCTCATCGCACCGTCATTCCAGGCGAATTATCCCGATGAGTACGAGCGTGTCCTCGGCGGACTCAAAGCTCTCGGCGTGAAGCACCTCATCAACGTCGCTTTCGGCGCGGACATAACAACGTGGGGATACCTGCGCTACATACAGGAAAACAACTTTATCGGGGGCATTTCGCAGCCCTGTCCGGCGGTTGTTACGTACATCGAGAAGTACCTCCCGGAGCTGCTGCCCTGCCTGTTCCCGGTGCAGAGCCCGCTGATGTGTGCGGCAGTCTATGCCCGCACGCAGATGGGTATAACCGACCGCTTCGCCTTCCTTAGCCCGTGTATCGCAAAGAAGCTCGAGATAGACGACCCGGCGAACGAGGGTCTCGTGCAGTACAACGTCACGTTCAATCACCTCATGAAGGTGATACGCGAAAGGGGACTCTACGGCGAGCCAGCAAAGGACGAGGTCGAGTACGGTCTGGGAACTATCTACCCCATGCCTGGCGGACTCAAGGAGCACGTCAGGTGGTTCCTCGGCGACGGCGCGTTTATCCGCCAGATAGAGGGCGAGCGCCATATGTACGAGTACCTCAAGGCGCACGCGCAGAATATTGCCAGCAAGGAGATACCCTTCCTGTTCATCGACGCACTGAACTGCGAGAACGGCTGCCTCTGCGGCACTGCGACTGACCCTGCCCTGTCCTCGACGGACAAAGCCCTGTTCTCGCTGCTGAAAATACAGGAGAGCGTCAAGACCGACTGCGGCGACCCAGCTGTGTCGCGCTTTGTCACGCCGGCAGAGCGTCTGGCTGCGCTGAACGAGCGCTTTGCGATGCTCGATTTTTCGGACTATATGCGCACCTACTGCGACCTCTCCGCGAGCTGTGCAGTGCATATCCCGGACAGCGACAGCCTTGAACACATATTCCTCTCGATGGGCAAGATCACTCCTGCTTCGCGGAACATCAACTGTATGTCGTGCGGCTACAATTCCTGTATCGACATGGCAACTGCTATATACAACGGCTTCAACCACAGGGACAACTGCGTGTACTACCTCAAAACAACGGTAGACAAGTCCCACCACGACCAGATGCTCGGCATCTACACGCGCAGCTATACCCTCGACCTCCTCACAAGAGGGAACAGCGAATGGCGCGACTTCACCGCTGTAATGGTCGATATCGACGGCTTCAAGGGCATAAACGCCACATACGGCCATGAGTTCGCGGACGAGGTGCTGAAAACTGCCGCTGACAGGCTCGGGAAGCTCAGCTTCGATACGCGCTGGATGCTGTCGCGCTACGGCGGCGACCAGTTCATGCTGATCATGGAAGAAAGACTTACGGAGGATCACCCGAAGCTGGGCATGATCCGTGCGGTGTTCGACGAGCCGTTCAGGCGGGACAACATCGAGCTCAAGCTGACCGTCTGCATAGGCGTCTCCAATGCTGACGGAGTAATGAGCGCGGAGGAGCGTATCAACAACGCTGAGGAGGCTATGTTCGTAGCCAAGCAGATGGGACTCAACAAGACCTTCTTCTACAGCCGAGAGCTAAAGGAAAAGGCTATCGAGGAGAAGATAGTCTGCAAGAAGATACTGGACGCCCTCGAGAACGACGGCTTCTTCATGCTCTACCAGCCGAAGGTCAATGCACAGAACCTGGAGCTCAACGGGTTCGAAGCGCTTATCCGTATGAAGGGAGCAGGAGTGGGTCCGGGACAGTTTATCCCCATTGCCGAGAAAAAGGGCTGGATATGGAGGATAGGACGCCTTACCACGGAGCTTGTGGTGCGTCAGCTCGCTGCGTGGCGCGACGAGGGACATACCATCTACCCCGTTTCTATAAACTACTCCAGCAATCAGCTCAGCGACGAAGGATATGTGGACTTCCTTGAATCGCTGCTCAAAAAGTACGGCATCGACCCGAAGTACATAGAGGTCGAGATAACGGAGAGCGCCTTCCTCGAGCAGACCGGTCAGGCGAATGAACTGTTCGACCGCCTGAGAGGTCTGGGGATACGTCTGCTCATGGACGATTTCGGAACGGGCTACTCCTCGCTGGGCTACCTCACATATATCCCCGTCGATGTCATCAAGCTGGACAAATCCCTCGTGGACAATTATCTCATCGAGGGCAAGGACGAGTTCATCGATGACGTCATCCGCCTTGTCCACGATTTGAACAAGGAGATGACCATTGAGGGTGTCGAGGAAAAGTGGCAGTACCTGCGCCTTAAGGAATTCGGCGCGGACACGATACAGGGCTACTTTTTCAGCAAGCCGCTCCCGGAGGACGATGCGATACGCTTCAGACCATCCGTGTCCTGACAGACTTAGATACGGCGTCAGTCCGCCGGTCTGCGGCGCGGTGCAGTAAACAGCAAATGAAAAGGGACGGCTCTCAGCGGAGCCGTCCCTTTACTATTGTCAGTCCTCCCGCAGGGCTGCCCTGCGGAGGTCATTCACAGTTCAGTATTATGCGGAAGGTGCTCCCGCTGCCGGGCTCGGAAACGGCTTCACACCTGCCGCGGTGAAGTGTCACGGTCTGTTTCACGATAGCGAGCCCGAGTCCAGAAACGCCCATGCCATGCCGCTGGCGCTTAGTGTAGTATTTGTCCCATATACGTCCGAGCTCCTCGGCGGGGATACCCTCGCCGTGGTCGGATATCTCGATGACGGCTTTCCCGTCCCCGGTCCGGAGAGTGACTCCCGTCCACTTATCCGCGCCGGCGTGGCGGACGGCGTTGTCCATGAGGTTATAGACCGCCCTTTGCAGCCGCGAGGCGTTCCCGCTGATGCGGACTCCCTCCGCGATATGCAGCTCAAAGGTATAGCCCTCCTTGGAGTAGAGCTTCCCGAAGCTGTCTGCGACCGTCCTCACGGTCTCGCTGAGGTCAACATCGCTCATCGCGAGCTCAGCGTCGGTCATCTGCAATTCGGAGTACTCGAGTATCTCGTTGACGAGCGCGGTCAGCCTGTCGGTCTCCTCAACGATGACCGCGACATCCTCCGCACACTGCTTTTCGTCCGTGCGGGAGATGTCCCGTATCATCTCCGCGTAGCCCTTTATCATCGTGAGCGGCGTGCGCAGGTCGTGGGAGACGTTCGCGAGCAGCTCGTTCTGGAACTCCTGCGACTTTTTCAGCTTCTCCGCGGTGCTGTCGAGGGCGGAGTTGAGCTCGTCGAGCTCGGAGCAGAAGCCCTCCCGGAGGTCTGTGCTGCCGTCATTTCCGCCGAGTCTGTGTGCCTTTTCGGTGAGCTGAGCGACCGGCTTCGAGAAGCTCCTCGACATGAACCACGCGAGGACCGCGCCGATGACCACTGACAGCAGTGTCACCCAGATGAGCTGTATGCGGATTATCCGCGCTGTGGAGCCGACTGCGTTGAGCGTCGTCCCTATGTACAGCACAGCGTCGTCCTCACAGCCGAAAAAGCTGATGTAGCGCCCGTAGATGTACATATCATCGGTCTGCCATTCAGCAGAATCGTTCCCTGATTCAACGAGCTCGCTAAGGAAAACGTCATAGCTGTCGGGCAGCTCCCTGTAGTGACCGCGCTCCTCTCTGGGGTCGGCTTTGGCGCCGTTCATCTCGCCGCCCCTGATGAGGTGACCCTTCTTGTATTCGTCCGCGCTGTAGAGGATATTCCCCTCGGTATCGGTGACGAAAACGAGCACAGAATTGTCGCGGGAGAGCTCGTCGATGTAGTCCGTTATCTCGCTCGTGTCGCTCTTAGAGGCTATCTTTTCAGCTGCTTTGACGGTGTTCCTGATGACCATGCCGTTGTAGAAGCGCTGGAGGAATACAGTTTGCAGCAGCCACAGCACAGCAAATATCACGGCGGTGAAAAACAGGAAGAATCCGAGCAGCTTTCGCTGGAATGATCTTGTCTTACGCTTCAAATTTGTATCCCACCCCTCGTATCGTCCTGATACAGTCGCGGTATTCGCCGAGCTTTCCGCGCAGCAGCTTTATCTGCCAGTCAACTGTCCTGTCAACGCCGAAGCTGTCATAGCCCCAGATCTCGTTGAGTATCCTGTCGCGCGAGAGCACTACCCCCTTGTTCTGTATCAGGAGCAGAAGGAGCGAATATTCTTTCGCGGTGAGGTCAGCCTTTTCGCCGTCGATAGTGATCGTCATGCCAAGGGTGTCTATCGTTATCCCGCCGACGCTCACTGCTCTGCCGTCAGGCGAGGCTGCGGGAGCTATGCTGTGGCTGAGTATCACTTTGATACGCGCCATGAGCTCAAGAGGGGAGAAGGGCTTCGTGACGTAGTCATCGACGCCGACCTCGAAGCCGAAAAGCTTGTCAAATTCCGTTCCCCTTGCGGAGAGCATGATGACGGGGATATCTTTGGACTCCTTTATCTTCTTGCAGGCTGTGAAGCCGTCGGTGTCCGGCATCATGACGTCCATGACTATCAGGTCTATGTCCTCCGTCCGGCAGACCTCGATAGCCTGTCTTCCGTCGGAAACAGTCAGGACTTCGTAGCCCTCCCGCTCGGCGTAGCGGCTTATGAGCGTGACGATATTCGGTTCATCGTCGGCAATGAGTATCCTTGGCATGGCGCACCTCCGCAGTATTCGTTATATCAATTATACACTAAAGGCGCCCTTTTGTAAAGAGCGCCCTTGTACTGTTCCACTGTTCAGGCTGGAGCGGTTTGTCATGCGGAGCGTGTCCTGCCGCCTCTGCCGGCCTGCATACCGCCGTTCATTCCGCCGCCCATGCCGCCTTGCATTCCGCCCTGCATACCGCCGCCCATGGATGTCTGCGGGATAGAATCCACCTGCGTGCCATTGATGATGATAGTGCCGCCTGTGCAGGTCGCTGTGCCGTTGTAGTCGAATGCCTCGGAGGGACCCTGCTGGGGGTAGGTGATGTCTATAGTGCCGCCGGAGACTGTTACGCTGCCGTTGGCGTCGATGGCGTCAACGTCGCTGCCGCTCATTGTGATTGTCACTTCGCCGCCGTTTATTTCCACAGCCGGTGTGGTGATAGATGTGCTCTTGTTGGAGGCGTTTATGCCGTCGTCGCTCGCGGAGATACTGATATCGCCGTCATTGATGAGGATATATGTCGCCTCGAGACCCTCGGGGGCGGTGATGTCGAAGGTGCCGCCGTCGATCTCGAGCAGTGCACACGCCTGGATGCCGTCGCTGCCGCCGCTGATGACGAACGTGCCGCCGGAGATGGTGACAGTGCCCTCAGCCTCGTCGTTCTCGCAGTGGAAGCCGTCCTTGTTGGTCGCAATGTTGAACGTTCCGTCGCTCACCGAGATAGAATCGTTCGCCTCAAAGGCATCGAGCAGGCACTGGACATTATACGTTCCGCCGGTGATCTTCATGTCGTCCTTGCAGGTGATACCGTTGCCGTAAGCAGAGGTCACATTCAGTGTGCCGGTGCCGTTGAGCACGAGGTCGTCCTTGGAGAAGATGACCGCGTCGGTGTTGGTGTCGCCGTCGGAGGTGAAGTCGCCGGTGACCGTGAGTGTGTTCTCGGTGCCGGTGGTCGTGATGAAGACTTTGTCCGCCGATACGACATAGACAGCAGGGGAGTCGGTGTTCGTGATGCTCACGCCGTCGAGCACGAGCTGTATCTTGGCGCTGTCGTCAGCATCGACTCTTATGGTGCAATCTTCGGCAGTGCCGCTGATGACGTAAACGCCCTCGGAGGTGATGTTTATGGTCTCGCCGTCGGAGACGGTGATGTACTGTGCATCGCTCGTATCGGGAGTCTGCTCGAGGTCGCGCTCAGTGTAGTTGACTTCCTCTGTGGCGGAGGTGTTTGAAAGCTGCGAAGCTGAAATGCTGCCGTTCTGCTCGGATACTACAGAAGCCGTGCTCTTTGTGTCTGAGGCTGCTGTGTTCCCGGTGTTTGTATTGCCGGAGCAGCCTGTTACTGCTGCCGCGAATATTGCTGCCATAAATGAATACATATAGATCTTTTTCATAGTGATCCTCCATTTCAAACATCGGTGTGTTTGTTTCTATGGTTGTATTATACCCTCGCTGTTTGAGAGGAAAATGGAGCCAAAGTGGAATATCGCGCGAGAAATGTGGAATCTTGCTCCGGAGTTGTGATAAACGTGTGAAATACGTCTGCAAATATGAACAAATTGTAAAAACTGCGTATCATGCCTTGACTTGCGGGACAAACTATGTTATATTGAATGTACAGAATAGATTTGACAAAATCGAATTTGAAACAACTGAATTGAGGAGGAACGCTTATGAGTATCTACGACATCACGGTAAGAAATGCAGAAAATCAGGACATATCGCTCGAAAACTACCGCGGGAAGGTCATCGTCGTGGTGAATACTGCGACCGGCTGCGGCTTCACTCCGCAGTACGAGCCCCTTGAAAAAATGTACGAAAAGTATCACGAAAAGGGTCTGGAGATAATAGACGTGCCCTGCAATCAGTTCGCGGGACAGGCTCCCGGAACTGACGAGGAGATTCACGAGTTCTGCACGCTGAAGTACAACACGCAGTTCCCGCAGATGAAAAAGGCCGATGTGAACGGCGCGAACGAGACAGAGCTCTTCCGCTACCTCAAATCACAGAAGGGCTTCGAGGGCTTCGGCAAGGGCGTCCGCGCGCTCGCAATGGCTGCGATGTGCAAAGCCAAGGACAAGGACTACAAGAACAGCCCCGATATAAAGTGGAATTTCACGAAGTTCGTCATCGACCGCGAGGGAAATGTCGTTGCACGCTTTGAGCCGACGCACGACATGGCAGAGCTCGAGGCGCTTGTCGAAAAGCTGATAGGATAGGTGATAGCATGGAGCGGTATGACATCGCGATAATCGGTACGGGTCCCGCCGGGATATCGGCGGCGCTGACCGCTAAGCTGCGCAATAAAAGTATCATTCTTCTCGGCAGCGCAGAGCTCTCCCCCAAGCTCACCAAGGCGCACCGGATAGATAATTACCCTGGTCTGCCGCAGATATCCGGCGAGGACTTCGCCCGCAGGCTCCGCGAACAGCTCTCCGTTATGGAGATACACGTCACGGAAAAGCAGGTGAGTACGGTCTACGCAATGGGGGACTACTTCGCGCTGCAAGCCGGCGAGGACATGATAGAATCAAGGACGGTCATCGTCGCGAGCGGCGTCATGCAGGGAAAGCTCCTCCCCGGCGAGGAAAAATACCTCGGGCGCGGAGTGAGCTACTGTGCGACCTGCGATGCAAGGCTCTATCAGGGAAAGACAGTCGCGGTCATCGGCAGCAGTGCAGAAGCCCCGCGGGAAGCTGAGTTCCTTGCGGAGATAGTGGAAAAGGTGCTGTATTTTCCGGTGCAGGGTGAGCTACCGCAGGAGCGAAGCAATATCACCGTCCTGCACGAAAAGCCAGCTGAGATACTCGGCGACAGGTCAGTGACAGCGCTCAGGACAGACCTCGGCGACCACGAGGTTTCCTGTGTGTTCGTCCTGCGGGACGCCGTCATGCCGGACAAGCTGGTGCCCGGCGTTGAGACCGACGGTCCGCATATCCGCGTCGGCATGGACATGGAGACCAGCATCCCGGGACTGTTCGCGTGCGGCGATATCGCCGGGAGACCTTATCAATACGTCAAGGCTGCCGGACAGGGCAATGTTGCGGCTCTGTCGGCTGTCCGCCATCTGCTGGGAACAGCGGGGCACAATGTCAAGGAGGAATAAAAATGGTAAACGAGATCACAAATAATAATTTTGACGCAGTAAAGAACGCAGCGACGGCTGTGGTGGATTTCAACGCTACATGGTGCGGCCCGTGCAGGATGCTCGCGCCGGTCATCGAGGAGCTTTCGGAGGAGCTGAAGGACGTTGAGTTCTTCGCCTGCGATGTTGACGACAACGGCGCGCTCGCACAAGCTTTCGGCATTCAGAGCATTCCCGCAGTGGGACTTTTCAAGAACGGCAGACTGGTGGAGATGTCCGTTGGCTTCAAGCCCAAGTCGGCGATTAAGCAGTTCATCACCTCCCGTGCGTGAGGCTATGGACGAGCGCTACGAGCCCCTGCGTCTCTGCAATCAGCTGTGCTTTCCGCTGTATGCGGCGTCGCGGGAGATAGTCAGCAGGTACAAGCCCGTGCTCGATGAGCTGGAGCTGACCTACACACAGTACATCGCCATGCTCGTGCTCTGGGAGCAGGGGACGGTCAGCGTCAAAGAGCTCGGCAGGGCTCTGTACCTCGATTCGGGGACGCTCACTCCCGTGCTGAAAAAGCTCGAGCAGAAGGGCTTGCTCGACCGCAGACGCGATACGTCGGACGAGCGCGTCCTGAACGTTTCTGTTACCGAAGCCGGGCTCGCGCTCCGCGAAAGGGCACTCAGCGTGCCCGAGAGGGTAGCCTGTACGCTGAAAATAACGAAGGACGAGGCAGTCTGTCTCTACAGGATACTGAACAAGCTGCTCCGCGGCGGGGAAGAGTGATACTCGCCGGCGGAGCTGTTAAGGAGATACCAAACGGTATCTCCTTCGCTTTTAGCTCAGCCGCAGAGCTTTGCGGGAAAAACTGCCCGCGGCGTTGACTTTTCCGCGGGGTTATTGTATAATGAGCATGGGACCTCATTCTCAGGAGGTGTATCATGAGAACTGATGACAAAACGGCTGTGTCAGGCAACGACTTTGCTGCCGTTTGGTATATTTGCGTTTGAAAAGGAGATGCTTGCATGAAAAAGTTTTTGATCGTAGTGGATATGCAGAAGGACTTCGTTGACGGTGCGCTCGGCAGCAGCGAAGCCTGCGCGATAGTCCCGGCAGCGGCTGAGAAGATTAAGAGCTTCGGCGGGGAGATATTCGTCACCTTCGACACTCACTTCGACAACTATATGGAGACCGCCGAGGGCAGGAAGCTCCCCGTCCCGCACTGTATCAAGGATACCGATGGCTGGCAGCTCAGCGACGAGATCGCCGACGCTCTCTCCGGCAGGAATTTCACCGCCGTAGAGAAGTACACCTTCGGCTCCGTGAAGCTTCCCGAGCTGATAAGGAAGTCAGCCGGCAGCGACGACATCAGCATTGAGCTCATCGGTCTCTGCACGGACATCTGCGTGGTGAGCAACGCTCTGCTGCTGAAGGCGAGCTTCCCCGAGGCTGAGATAGCGGTCGATGAGAAGTGCTGTGCGGGCGTCACTCCCGCGAAGCACGAGGCAGCGCTCGAGACTATGAAAAGCTGCCAGATAGATATTATCTGAGGAGGACATGATATGAAACTCGACCCCATTGTGGTATCGCTCCTCGATACCGACCTTTACAAATTCAACATGGATCAGGTCATCTTCCATAAGCACACCGATCTCTGCGGGCAGTACTTCTTCAAGTGCCGCAACAAGGGGATAGTTTTCACGCCCGAAATGGTGCAGGAGATCAACGACCAGATAGATCACCTCTGCACGCTCACTTTCAGGAATGAGGAGCTCGACTACCTCCGCAGCATACGCTTCATCAAGGACGACTATGTGGAATTCCTGCGGCTCTGGCACCCGATAAGGGACTACGTCACAGCTGAGCTCGACGGGGACGGCGAGCTGAGGATAGTCGTGGACGGACCGCTCTTCTCAGCAATGCAGTTCGAGATATATCTGCTGGAGATAGTCAACGAGGTCTACTTCCGTATGCAGTTCGACTACGACCGCCTGCGCAAATCGGCTGAGGAGCGCCTTGACGCTAAGATAAAGGCACTGAACGACGGAACGTACACATTCAGGTTCGCGGAATTCGGCTGCCGAAGAAGGCTCTCCCGCGAGTGGGAGGACGTCGTGGTAAGACGTCTCTGCACCGAGACCGACAAGTGCGTGGGAACGTCGAACGTCTACCTCGCGATGAAGTACAATGTCACCCCGATAGGCACCTACGCCCACGAGTTCGTGCAGATGTATCAGGGCATAGACTCGATACCGCTCGCGTACACCAATTACTACGCGATGAAGGACTGGTACAACGAGTACGAGGGCGATAACGGTACTGCGCTGACGGATACGGTCACGACAGACCTCTTCCTGCTCGATTTCAACCGCTCGATGGTCAACAACTACACCGGTGTCCGTCACGACAGCGGTGATCCGTATGAGTGGGGCGAGAAGATGATCGCCCACTACAAAAAATACGGCGCAGACCCGAAGACCAAGCTTCTGCTGTTCAGCGACAGTCTTGACTTCGACCGCGCACAGAAGCTCTATGAGTACTTCTGCGACAAGAGCAAGGTCTCGTTCGGCATAGGGACGTTCTGCTCCAACGACACCGAGGAGGACGCGCTGAACATCGTCATCAAGCTCCAGTACGTCAACGGCAGACCCGTCGCGAAGCTCTCCGACGACGCCGGTAAGGCCATGTGCCGCGACGGCGAGTACCTTGAGTACCTCAAGCGCTCGGTGGATTTCAGGCTCAAGAGAGAAGCAGACAAGCACCGCTGATGAACACTCAGACTGCCCTGACGGAAAATTTTCGTCAGGGTATTGCTTTTTTCTGAAAAAGGTTGTATAATATCATGTGGATATTCTTGTATCTGATGAAAATTGAATCTGTAGGGTCTCCGGACCCTATGACCGCAGAAATGCGGACGGGAGCTTGTATACAGGCTGAGATAAAGGTGTGACCTTTGACCGCTTACCTGATTTGGATAATGCCAACGTAGGGACGTATCATAAAGGATAGCTTACGGGAGGCGCCATGTCGGGCGGCTCCCGTTTTTCGTCAGGAATGTCCTCTGGCTTCCGGTCGTTACCGGACGGATAGAAGGGGAGCGCCTTGTGTCTTGTATTTTGCGATGGGAACCCGTGTTTCGGGGTGAGAGGGAGAAAGTGATCTCCGACCGCACAGCGTTTATCGCTGAAAAATATCAGAAACGAGGTAAATATCAATGAAGAAAAACACCAAGCTCCTAAGACTCATCACACTCGCTATGCAGGTAGCGCTCGGCGTCGTTATATCGCCGATACTCAGGGTGGAGGGAATGTGCCCGATGGCGCATTTCATCAACATCGTATGCTCTGTGCTGCTCGGACCATGGTATTCGCTTGCGTGCGCGACGCTCATCGGAATACTCCGCATGACGCTTATGGGCATACCGCCGCTCGCACTGACCGGTGCGGTGTTCGGCGCGTTCCTGTCGGGAGTGTTCTACCGTCTCTCAAAGGGAAGACTTATCTTCGCGGTGCTCGGTGAGGTCATCGGCACGGGACTCATCGGTGCGGTGATGTCGTACCCCGTAATGACCTATCTCTGGGGCAGAGAGGGACTGAGCTGGCTGTTCTACGTTCCGTCGTTCATCTGCGGGACGCTCATCGGCGGCGGTATCGCATTCGTGTTCCTCCGCAAGCTCACGAACAACGGCGTGCTCGCAAAAATGCAGAACGCCCTCGGCACGCAGAGCTACGAGGACAGGAGCAGCGTGCTGTCGAATGCGATAACGATAGCAGCGCTCGGCGCGATATTCTTCGTAGTAACAGCGCTTGCTGCGAGCATTTTCGGCTTCAGCGGCAAGGCGTGGGCGTATATCCCGTATGCCTGCCTGATCGTGTTCCCGGCAGCAGCGGCGGTGTATTACATAATAAAAAAGCTGAAGGTGGCTAAGACAGATGATAAATGAGCTCCGTAACAGCGTGAAGGCGGCTCAGCCGCTGATACACTGTATAACGAACCCCATTTCGATAAATCAGTGCGCGAACGCGGTGCTCGCCGTGGGAGCGCGTCCGATGATGGCGGAGCACCCTGACGAAGCCCCTCTGGTGACACGTTCGGCGGGAGCGCTGCTTATAAATCTCGGAAATCTGACTGAGGCACGTATGCAGGCGATGAAGCTCTCCGTGCAGACAGCAGGGGAGGCGGGTGTACCGTATGTACTCGATGTGTGCGGAGCAGCCTGCCTGCCGAACAGACGGAGCCTCGCGATGACACTCGCAGACATTGCCGTCCCTGCTGTTATAAAGGGGAATTATTCCGAGATATACGCGATGTTCGACGGCGGGTACAGTTCGTCGGGAGTCGATGCGGACAAGTCGCTTGACGTCAAAGCTGCGGAAAAAGCTGCGGCTGAATTCGCCCTCAGGTATGGAACTACGGTCCTCGCGAGCGGGAGAACGGACGTTGTTACAGACGGACACCGCATGATACGCATAAATAACGGCACCCAGCGTCTTGCGTCGATAACCGGGACAGGCTGTATGCTCGGGGCGTTGTGTGCGGCGTTCCTGTCTGCCGGGAGCGGCATGGCAGCTGCCGAGACAGCGTGCGTAGTGCTCGGGGTGAGCGGTCAGCTCGCAGACAATGCAAAGGGCAGCGGCAGCTTCTCGGTGGAGCTGCTCGACAGTCTCTCAACGCTGACCGACGATGTGATATGCAAATACAAAAATACGGAGGGAACTGACATTGGCTAAGCTCGATACACGCCTGTATTTCATTACTGACAGTACATTCTGCGATGAGGAGGAATTCTTCGCAAGAGTGACCGCAGCGCTCCGCGGCGGTGCGACGCTCATACAGCTCCGTGAAAAGGAGCGCAGCTCGCGCGAGTATCTTACCCTCGCGGAGAGGCTGCACACGATCACGCAGAGCTTCGGCGTCCCTCTGATAATAGACGACAGAGTGGATATCGCCCTTGCGTCCGGCGCAGAGGGAGTCCACCTCGGGCAGAGCGACCTGCCGATTGACAGGGCTCGTCAGATATGCGGCAGCAGGATGATAATAGGTGCGACTGCAAAGACCGTCCCGCAGGCGCTCGAGGCTTACAAAAACGGCGCGGACTACCTCGGCGTCGGCGCGATATACCCTACCACCACCAAGGTCAAGACCGTCCTCACATCCGTGGACACGCTCGCGGACATCTGCCGTGCAGTGCCGATACCGGTCAACGCGATAGGCGGGCTCAACAAGGACAACATCGACATTCTCAGTGGCGTACCGATAGCGGGTATCTGCGCGGTATCGGCGATAATGAAGGCTGACGACCCCGAAAAGGCAGCGAGGGAGCTTTTCACAGCTGCCGCAGAGAAGCTCGGTATCGGTCAGGCAGTCTGACAGATCAGGACAATTTCGCAGGAAAGGGAGCTTGCCTTATGTTGAAAACAGCACTGACCGTCGCGGGGAGCGATTCAAGCGGCGGAGCCGGCATTCAGGCGGATATAAAGACGATGACTCTTAACGGCGTTTTTGCGATGAGCGCGATAACTGCACTCACTGCGCAGAACACGACCGGCGTCCGCGCAATAATGGAGGTCACCCCGGAGTTTCTCGCGCAGCAGATGGACGCTGTCTTCGAGGACATCTTCCCAGACGCGGTCAAGATAGGCATGGTCTCGTCCGACGCGCTTATCCGTGTCATAGCAGAGCGGCTGAGGTATTATGGTGCCCGCAATATCGTCGTGGATCCGGTCATGGTCGCGACGAGCGGCGCTTCGCTCATGAAGACGGACGCTGTCAGCGCTCTCACGGAGCTCCTGCTGCCTCTCGCTGCGGTGACTACGCCGAATATCTCGGAGGCGGAGCTGCTGGCGGATATGCCGGTGCGCTCGGCGTCTGACATGGAAGCTGCTGCAGAAAAGATAAGCAGACAGTACGGCTGTGCAGTGCTGCTAAAGGGCGGACACAGCATAAACGACGCGAACGATCTGCTCTGGGCGGACGGTAAGTCGCAGTGGTTCGAGGGGGAGCGTATCGACAACCCCAACACCCACGGCACAGGCTGTACGCTCTCCAGCGCGATAGCGGCGAACCTCGCCAAGGGCTGTACGCTCCCGGAGGCTGTGAGCCTCGCAAAGAAGTATATTTCCGGTGCATTGTCTGCGATGCTCGACCTCGGGCACGGCTCGGGTCCGATGGATCACGCATTCGCGATAAACGGAAAGCATAAATAACTACGAAAGGGTCATGATATGAGAAACTACACAACACAGATGGATGCTGCCAGAAAGGGCATCATCACTCCCGAAATGAAGGCTGTTGCCGCTAAGGAGTACCGCACCGAGGAGGAGATACGCGACCTCGTTGCAAGGGGACAGGTAGCGATCTGCGCCAACAAGCTCCACACCTGCCTTGAACCGAACGGAGTGGGCTCCATGCTCCGCACGAAGATAAATGTCAACCTCGGCGTTTCGCGCGACTGCAAGGACTACGACATCGAGATGCAGAAGGTGCAGGCGGCAGTAGATATGGGCGCAGAGGCGATAATGGATCTTTCCTCCCACGGAAACACCCAGCCCTTCCGCCGCAGGCTCACCTCCGAGTGCAAGGCGATGATAGGTACTGTCCCGGTGTATGACAGCGTTATCCACTACCAGCGTGACCTCGCTACTCTCACTGCGAAGGATCTCATCGACGTTGTACGCCTCCACGCTGAGGACGGCGTGGACTTCGTGACGCTGCACTGCGGTATCACCCGCAAGACCATTGAGCAGATAAAGAAGCACAAGCGCAAGATGAACATCGTTTCGCGCGGCGGCTCGCTCATTTTCGCGTGGATGTGCATGACCGGCGAGGAGAACCCGTTCTATGAGTACTACGACGAGATACTCGACATCTGCCGCGAGTATGACGTGACGATCTCCCTCGGCGATGCCTGCCGTCCGGGCTGCCTTGCTGACGCGACCGACGTATGCCAGATCGAGGAGCTCGTGCGCCTCGGTGAGCTGACAAAGCGTGCGTGGGAGAAGGACGTTCAGGTAATGATCGAGGGTCCCGGACATATGCCGCTCGACCAGATCGAAGCAAACATGAAAGTGCAGCAGACGATATGTCTCGGTGCGCCGTTCTACGTCCTCGGACCTCTTGTGACTGACATCGCTCCCGGCTATGACCACATAACCTCCGCTATCGGAGGAGCTGTAGCTGCTTCTGCGGGAGCTGCGTTCCTGTGCTATGTTACGCCGGCTGAGCACCTTGCGCTGCCGAACGTAGAGGACGTAAAGCAGGGCATTATCGCGTCGCGAATTGCCGCTCACGCTGCCGATATCGCGAAGCATATCCCGCACGCACGCGATATCGACGACGCTATGGCTGACGCAAGACGCACCTTCGACTGGGAGAAGCAGTGGGAGTGCTCGATAGACCCCGAGACTGCAAAGAGTATCCGTGACAGCCGCGCTCCCGAGCACGATGACACCTGCTCGATGTGCGGAAAGTTCTGTGCCGTAAGAAGCATGAACAAAGCCCTCAACGGCGAGTATATCGATATTCTCTGATGATGACATAAAAAACAGGGACTTCATATTGCGTGCTATCCTTAACGGAACTTTATTAAATTCTTATGTGAACCGAGTGGTTATTAGCCACTCGGTTTCTCTTTTAGCAAGTTGCCTGAGCAAATGTCTTGTTTTCTGTTGGTGTAAACATTGGTGCCGGTTTGTTGATTGAGAGGAATGTATAGTGTATCAGTATCATGTTGCCGCAGGTTCTTGAGTATTTCTCAGGCTTCTCATAGACTTCAATGCGAGATATGAAAGCCCTGAGAAGTTCGGGAGTAACCTCTTTCAGTTCGATGTTAGCCTTCGCCTTTTCAATGAAGTCAAGCACGTACTTCTCCTGT
>JAEELF010000003.1 GCA_016288815.1 Ruminococcus sp. | reverse complement strand
TCAGTTGGAAGGCTTGGTGCCGACAGCCGTCTTCTTAGCGACCTCAGCGAATTCGCCGCAGGTAGCAAGGTCCTCGAACTCAAACACATTCGTGTCATAGTAGAACCAGTTGGAGAAAGCAACGACGCCGGGGTTGTTCTTAACAGTGAAGTAGAGCTGTATCTCGTCGCCGGCATTGCAGGCAACGTTCTTGGCGTAGTAGATAAAATCGGTCTCGGAAGCGTGCTCGTCCGCCTCGATAGAGCCGCCGCCCACGCGGATAGTACCGGCGTAGTTGTTGGCTGTGTAAACGGACTGACCCGCATAAGTCGCGAAGTCTGTGGAGACCTTGATACTGTAGTCGCCGGCAGGAGCGTCGTCCTTGACCTTGAGGGTAGCTACCATCATATCGCCCTCGAACTTGTAATCGCCCTTGTTGGAGATATCTATCCACTGAGCGTAAACGCCGTCAGTAGCAGCCTGCTTTACGGGAGCAACAGCCACCTGAGTGGTAACGGTAACGTACTCAGTAACGGGCTGACCGTCGGGCTCAGTAACAGTCTGAACGACCTCTTCGGTGACCTCAGCACCGTTCTCGTCGGTGACAGGCTGACCTGCCTCATCGGTCACGGGCTGGACAACAGCCTCAGTCGAGTAAACGACCTCAGTTACAGGCTGACCCGCAGCGTCAGTAACGACGACGTCAGTGTAAGTCTCGGAGCCCTCGGGAGTTACAACAGGCGTATCCGCGCTGATGTTATCGGAGGAACGTCCGAATGTAAACGGCGTACCTGTAAGAGGCTCCTCGGAGCTGTTATTCTTATTGCTGCAGCCCACGGCGCCGGAAAGCGCAACGCAGAGCACAGCCGTGAGTGCTATAAAACGTGATCTGAAGTTATTCATTTTTGCGGTCCTTTCATGTTTTCATTGACGAACGGCAGAGCAGAGTCCTCGCCGCCGTATACCATTATACACATTAATCACGGGTTTGTCAAGCGCGATGATAAAATGTAATCAATTATTCCGCAAAAAGTCACAATACTGTCACATTGCCCGCGTCAGATGAAAAATCTGCCGCCCTGTTGCAATCTCACGCCGCCCGTGGTATAATGGAGATATCAAAGCAACAGGAGGGACAGTAATGCTGAAGGCAGTCTGCTCGCGGCAGGAGCTCGCGGGGTGCAGCTACTACGGCTGCGTGAGCGACCTTATCGAGCGCCCGGAGCTCGCACGTCTGAAGGAAATAACACATCATGTCCGCACGAGCCGTTTCCAGCACTGCGTGAACGTCTCGTACTACAGCTACCTCGTCTGCCGCAGGCTCGGTCTCGACTCCCGCAGCGCAGCCCGCGCAGGACTTCTCCATGACCTCTTCTACTACGACCGCAAGGAATATAATTCTGCCCGCACCAAGGATGAGCCCTCCCACAGCCTCAAGCACTCGCGCGTCGCAGAAAACAACGCCGGCAGGCTCACCCGCCTCAGCGACCTTGAGCGCGACATCATCAGCCGCCATATGTGGCCGATGACGAAAAAGCTGCCGAAATACCGCGAGAGCCTTGTAGTATGCATGATAGACAAGTACTGTGCAGTGCTCGAATTCGTGGCAGGCACTCCCCGCAGCAGCCGCTGACCGTCCGGAGGACTTACCTGCCCTCACAAAAAAATCTTCCCACCCTCTTGACAAATCTGCCGCTCTGTGATATAATATATTCATATCAATCAGATAGGTAAACTTCCAAGAATAAAAGGAGCTGTTTCATCATGAGCATCTACACCAGTATCACAGACCTCATCGGCAATACACCGATACTTGAACTCAAAAACATCGAAAACGAGCTCGAGCTCAGCGCAAAGCTGCTCGCAAAGCTCGAATTCTTCAACCCCGCCGGCTCTGTTAAGGACAGGATCGCCAAGGCAATGATAGACGACGCCGAGCAGAAGGGACTCCTCAAGCCGGGCAGCGTCATCATCGAGCCCACCAGCGGAAACACCGGTATCGGACTTGCTTCCGTAGCGGCTTCGCGCGGCTACAGACTCATCATTGCCATGCCCGAGACCATGAGCGTGGAGCGCCGCAACCTCATGAAGGCATACGGTGCCGAGCTCGTCCTCACAGACGGCACAAAGGGCATGAAGGGCGCAATCGCAAAGGCTGAGGAGCTCGCGCAGGAGATACCCAACAGCTTTATCCCCTCACAGTTCACCAACCCCGCTAACCCTGCCGCCCACGAGCGCACCACAGGCGTCGAGATCTGGAACGATACCGACGGCAAGGTGGACATCTTCGTAGCAGGCGTAGGCACAGGCGGAACGATCAGCGGTACAGGCGCGTATCTTAAGTCCCAGAACCCCGATGTCAAGGTCGTTGCAGTTGAGCCGAAGAGCTCGCCCGTCCTCTCCGAGGGCGTTGCAGGACCTCACAAGATACAGGGTATCGGCGCAGGCTTCGTACCTGACACGCTCAACACCAACATCTATGACGAGGTCATCACGGTCTCCAACGAGGACGCATTCGCAACAGGCAGATCTGTTGCAAGGAACGAGGGCGTGCTGGTAGGCATCTCCGCAGGCGCAGCAGTCTGGGCTGGAATCCAGCTCGCAAAGCGCCCCGAGAACAAGGGCAAGAACATAGTAGTCCTTATCCCCGATACCGGCGAGCGTTACCTCTCCACCCCTATGTTCGACTAAAAAAACTATCCCCGGCTGAGCTGAGCGCCCTGCCGGGGATATTTATTTACCATGACTGTTATATGCAGTAGTCACCGCTGACGCCGCTGATACGGTCAACGATATCGCGGAGCGAAATGCCGTCGAGGTATTCGGTGAGCGTCTTATAGAGGCCCTCCCAGATGTACAGCGTGAAGCACTCGTCCCTGCGCTCACACTCATTAGGCTCGAATTCAAGACAGGCAACAGGCGCGAGGCTGCCCTCGGTCGCACGGAGGATATCCCCGACGGAAAGGTTCTCGGGCTTGTCCGCGAGCATATAGCCGCCCTTGTTTCCGCGGTTAGTGCGCAGGATGCCGGTCTTCGTGAGCATGGGAACGATCTGCTCGAGGTACTTTTTGGAGATATTCTGCCTTTCGGCGATGTCCTTGAGCGAAACGAAACCCTCGTCCTGATGTATCGCAAGATCAGCGAGCATTCTCAGCGCGTATCTGCCTTTTGTAGAAATTTTCATACCAGTGCTCCTTTCAGTAAATGCAAATCCTCAGCGGTCTCCCCTGCTGAAATGTGTAAGATCCTTTATCACCTCACCGGCGATTATGAGCCCCGCGACTGACGGCACAAACGCCGTAGAGCCCGGAATTATGCGTTTTCCGCATTCCTCGTCGGAGCTGAGCGGACGTATCGGCTCCTCCTTCGAGTAGACTACCTTCAGCTTTTTTATCCCGCGCTTGCGGCACTCTCTCCGCATGACCTTCGCGAGCGGACACACTGATGTCTCATAGATGTCCGCGACCTCAAACATAGCGGGCTCGACCTTGTTCCCGGCACCCATCGAGCAGATGACCGGCGTCCCGGCAGCCTGCGAGCGCATGATCAGCTCGAGCTTGCCCGTTACGGTGTCGATAGCGTCAACGACGTAGTCGTACTGCGAAAAATCGAAGCTGCCGGCAGTATCCGGCATAAAAAAGACATTGTGGACAGTCACCCTGCAATCGGGAGCGATATCGCGGATACGCTCCGCGGCGACCTCAGTCTTGAAGCGCCCCACAGTGCTGTGGAGGGCGATGATCTGGCGGTTGAGGTTAGTGAGGCTGACCGTGTCGTTGTCGATGAGGTCGAGCGCCCCGACGCCGCTGCGCGCGAGAGCCTCGACGGTATACCCGCCTACGCCGCCTACGCCGAACACCGCGACTCTTGCTCCTGCGAGCCTGTCCATGCACTCATCTCCGAGCACGAGCCGTGTCCTTGAAAACTGATCCGCCACCGTTCCGCCGCCTTTCATGTTCAGTAATACTATTTTACCACATTATTGTATATCAAGTCAATAGGAAAAGCGGAAATTGAAAGAAATTTCTCTTGACATTTCCGGGACTGTATGCTATAATTATTAAGTAATTGCCGCTGTGGTGGAATAGGCAGACACAAGGGACTTAAAATCCCTCGGAGTAAAATCCGTACCGGTTCGACCCCGGTCAGCGGCACCAAAAACGCCCGTCACAAATGTGCCGGGCTCAAATAATAATGAATAACGAATAATGAATAAATGACGATAGAGGTATGCCGGGCGTTTTTGTATTATTATTTATTCATTATTCATTATTCTTTATTCACTAAAAACCTCACCAAACGCATCGCCCTTTCCGCACAAATATTCCCCACACAACACTCCCTTCCTCCCATACAGAACACCTCGCGCGGACACAAACTCCATGCGATTTTTTTATGCCGCAGGCACCTCTCACCCACCCCGCCCTCGTCCAACGAAAGGATCCCATCATGCATACAATCCTCATCACAAACGACGACGGCATCGCTGCGGATGGACTTATCCGCCTTGCACGCACCGCAAAGCAGCTCGGCGAGGTCTGGGTCGTCGCACCCGACGGTCAGCGCAGCGCCGCCTCACACAGCATAACCCTCCACGGTGACGTGGACGTTTACCCGCACGCTTTCCCGGTGGAGGGCGTCCGCGCATTCTCGTGCAGCGGCACCCCCGGAGACTGCGTCCGCGTGGGCAGCCTGAGCATCATGCCGCACAGACCGGACATCGTCCTGTCGGGCGTGAACAGGGGCTACAACGTCGCGACTGACATACAGTATTCAGGCACAGCCGGAGCGGCATTCGAGGCTGCATTCCAGGGCTTTCTCGGGATAGCTCTCTCCGAGGAGGACTCTCTCCTGCACGAGGTCACAGACCAATATCTCGCCGATATACTCGCCGAGCTCACTGAGCAGAAGCTCCCCTACGGACAGATCTTCAACGTGAACTTCCCTGGCTGTCCGCTCGCGGAGTGCAGGGGCATACTCAGGGACAAAAAGGTCTCCCGCGGTATGTTCTACCGCGACCGCTATAAGGAAGTGGCTAAGCTGCCGGACGGCGGAGTCCGCCTGACCGTTGACGGTCAGTACAACGAGGACGCCGAGCCCGACACCGACTTCCGCGCAGTTCTGGACAAATACATCGCGGTCAGCAGAGTGGGCAACGTAGGCTGAATGTTCCTCGTTAACGTCACTATATTTCCGGGCGAAGCTGACAGACCAATGCCTCTCTTCGTGAGCACAAATTCTCAAATATGAACAGAACGAAAACTTCTCGCCGTAATGTTGATTTATTCGATGGATTGTGCTATAATTAAATATGATAAGTCACTAAACTCCTCGATCAGGAGGGAAATCTTATGGATAAAGCACGTTCCGATGCTTATTACATAGCTTTTGAAAAACTGGTAGATTCGATGACAGATCATGTCTCGTTCTCCAGAGATGCCGTAGTCTCCGCCCTCAGGGAGCTCTGCAGCATTCTCAGGATAGCAAAGGGAGTCACCGAATTCTACGTCAGCACCGCGCACGAGATAGCAGGCGACGGCGAGATACTCTGCGACTACGACAACGGCATGGGCGATACCGTTGTGTCGAAGAGGCGCGTCGTTTCAAAGTCCGGCGCCGTCATCAAGGGCACGCTCTACTCCTCCTCAAAGGACAAGCCCCTCGACGATGACGAGATCCGCCGCGCAGACCTCGTTATGCGCACGGTCCTGAGCACCGTATCGCGCAACAGGCTCAGCCGCGCGATAGTAGATATGGGCTACCACGACGAGCGCGGCTTCCGCAATCACCGCGCGTATGTGCGCTTTCTTGAGAAGCTCAGCGCCGCGGACGAGCTCGGCGGAATGGTCGCCGCGCAGTTCAACCTCTGCCGCTTCAACCTCATCAATCAGGACATCGGCAGGCATTACGGCGACATCGTCATGATGAACTACTACAAGCTCGTTGACGCCACTGTCTCCCCGTCCGGCGGCACAGTATGCCGTCTCGGCGGCGACAACTTCGTCACCGTCTTCAAGAAGGAACACCTCAGCACCGTCCTCGAGATATTCGACGGCGTGCCCGTCTCCTACGACGAAGCAGGCACCAAGCACATAACCGTCAGCGCGCGCTCAGGTCTCTACGAGATCCCGGAGGATTTCATCTGGGAGGGCGAGGGAACGGTAATGGACAAGATAATCTTCGCGTCCAACGCCGCAAAGCGCAGCAGCGAGACCAGGATAATCTTCTACGACGCAAGAATGATAAATATGCGCAACAAGATGATGAGAGTGCAGAGCCTCTTCCCCGAAGCTCTCCGCAGCGGCGAGTTCCGCCCATTCTACCAGCCCAAGGTGGATATCTCCACAGGACTGATAGTCGGCGCCGAGGCGCTGTGCAGGTGGTTCCACGACGGAAAGCTCATTCCCCCGAACGACTTCATACCGATCTTCGAGCAGAACACCGACATCTGCAAGCTCGATATGTATATGCTCGAGGCAGTCTGCCGGGATATCCGCAGGTGGCTTGATTCCGGCAGGAACGCCGTCCGCATATCGGTCAATTTCTCGCGTAAGAACCTCGTCGATATCGAGCTCACGAGCCACATCATCGCCATACTCGAAAAGTACAGCATCCCCCACGATCTCATCGAGATCGAGCTCACCGAGACCACCACGGACGTCGAGTTCCGCGACCTCAAGCGTATCGTAAGTAGCCTCCAGCTCGCAGGGATATGCACCTCCGTTGACGACTTCGGAATGGGATATTCCTCGCTGAACCTCATACGCGAGATACCGTGGAACGTCCTGAAGATAGACCGCTGCTTCCTCCCCGCCGAGAACGACGGCGACTCCAGCGTCACCAGCCTGATGTACAGATACGTCATCTCTATGGCGCGAGCTATCGGGCTCGAGTGCATAACAGAGGGCGTCGAGACCATGAAACAGATCGAGGTGCTGCGGGACAACAACTGCATGATCGCGCAGGGCTTCTTCTTCGATAAGCCTCTCCCCGTCGAGGAATTCGAGAACAGGCTCGACATGATGTACTACCATATCAAATAAAAAGCAATGCCATAGCATTCCGGTGATCTCCGGAGCGCTATGGCATTTTTACATTCTGTCCCCTGCCCTTTTCGACGGCTAAGCGGGCGTACTTTTTCAGTGCATCGAGGTCAGGCTTCTCGATCTGGATGTACCCGACATCACCCGTCGCGCAGTCATAATAGCTGAGAGCGGCGCTGTACGCGAAGTACACCACGTCGTAGCGTTCGCGGCTGGTGCTCTGTATCTCCCTGACTACGTCCGCCCACGACAGTGCTGTATTTTTGAGCGGCAGACCGTCCATTATCATGATGAGCCCGAGCCTGCGGAAGCCTCTTTTCTTGTAGCTCCTGAGCTTGCCGAGCTTCTTGCGGAAAATGGTCTCCAGCGCCGCGAGCTCGTCCTCGGAGTCCACCGACGGCAGGACGTAATACATCTCCCCGGCGGTCGCGCCGCGCTGTTCAGCCTTGTTCTTGTACTTAACGTCACCCGTCTCCCAGTAGTGGAGGCAGTCCCCAACTATCGCGCGGTTCATGCTTATCGCGACCTCCGTGACCTCTATCCCCACTGAATTATCCGTGCTCTGGAGGTCAGGCGCGTCGCAGACCGTCAGGTCGTCGTAGCAGTCGAAGCAGTATCTCAGCACCGCGAGCGCGAAGTTCTCGGTATAGTATTTCAATTCCTCGGGGTCCAGCGGCGACGCGAAATGGCTCCCGCGGATCTCATCGGTCAACCGGATACTCATGCTCTCCCTCCTGACTCAGCTTTATTATGGACATTATAACATATTTGGTATGGCCTGTCAATCGGCAAAAAGGCGATACCCGCGCTGTGCGGACATCGCCTTTGTAAGTATTTCTCACGCAGCCGTAAGGAGCTGTCTCATCGCGCACAGGTCGAAGATATCGAGTATCCCGTCCCCGCAGACATCTCCCGCCTGCCAGTTCACGAGCACCGTGTCCGGAACGCCGAGCAGCCACTTCTGCAGGAGCGCCGCGTCAGCCACGTTGAATGTTCCGTCCCCGTTCACGTCCCCCGCGACCGAAGTCACAGGCTCCCCGAAAACGTGTATCTCCGCAACGTTGCAGCAGTACACGCTCTCGTGGTTCACGCCGTTATCCGGAGTCCCCTCGGGGACTCTGTACCGCACATACCGCGCAGTCACGCCGTCGAGGTCGATGTACTGAACGCCCGAGGGCTGGCTCTCAAATGTGTGTACGACCGTCCAGCTCTCCCCGTCGGACGACACCTCGAAGAAGCTGTCCACAGCGCGGTATTCATAGCCCTTCCGCGGACAGTACGTTATCCTGCTGAGGGAATAATCCCCGCCGAGGTCCGCCTGCACCCAGCCCGCGCCCACGCCGTCGAAGTAGGTGCTGTTGTTGCCGTCGAAAGCCTTGCGGCAGTCGTTCACGGAGTTCTTCCACGGGTCTGAGCCGGTGACATTTGAAGCGGGTATCGTTATCTCGTTCAGCTCTGATACATCGCCGGTATCGCCGTATATCTCTATCTCCGCGACATTGCAGCAATAGGTGCTGTCATGGTTGACGCCGTTATTCGGAGTCCCCTCCGGGACGCAGTACCGCACATACCGTGCGCTGACCGCCCCGCCCTCCGGCTTGACGTAGTGCATACCGTAGCTCGGCTTGCCGTTTATGGTGTATATCTTCGTCCAGTTCACGCCGTCGTCGGAGACCATGAACATACTGTCAGCGGCGCGGTACTCGTACCCGGAACGCGGACAGTACCCGAGCGCCGTTATCTCATAGCTCTCCCCGAGGTCAGCCTGTACCCAGCCCGAGGTCACGCCGTCGAAGTAGGTGGACATATCCCCGTCAAAGGCATTTGCGTAGCCGGTCTTGCTGTCGCTCTTCCACGAATCGGTGCCGCTCACCGCGACCGGTTCGAGCTTCCTGCCGAGGTCTGTGCTGCCCTTCACGCCGTCGATGATGAAGGTCGTGACGGAATTCGGTGCAAGCGAGACGTTGAGTATTTTGCCGTTTATCGCAGATGTACCCGCATTTGCCCAGTTTTCGGTGCTGCTCGTGCGTATCGCCTGTGCGGACGCTCCGACCGAGTCGAACTGCGTGAGGTCAAATGTCATGTCAGACGCGCTCCCCGAGGTATTGTACGCAACGAGCACCAGCTGACCGTTCTCCTTGTCGAACGCCGCCATGGTGTTGGACGCGGAATTGAGCATGGTCATGCCGGGGCGGATATAGCGCGAATACTGCCCGAAGCAGTAGTATTTCTTGGTGAGGATAATGCTGTCGTTGTCGTGGTCCGCGACTGCCGTGCCCCAGAATCCGGTCGAAATATCAGGCATTCCGGAGTCCTGTCTGCCCTTGTACCCGGCAGCGCAGATGTGCTTGTCGATGACCTGCCAGAGTATCCACGCCGAGGCATTCAGTCCGTTGCAGTCGTCCGTTATGCGTCCCGCGAGCCAGAGTCCCGCAGCCATTTCACCCGCATTCGTACCGGCAGTGCCGTTGCCGTCCACCTCGCTCATCCAGAGGTTCTTCCCCGCTGAAAGGGCTGTGTCACGCAGCTCACCGCGCTTGCTGCCGCTGTAGGTGTGGGTGTCGATACGAGAGATCGTGTTCTTCGCGTCGTCGGAGAGGGCATTGAACGCCGATATCTGGAGGTCAATGCTGGTCTCGTCGGTGCCGCAGATGATGACATCACTCATGCCGCGCTTGTCCATGGACTTTTTCAGCTCAGTGAGGATAAGGCTCTCCGAAGCGCCTGTATCGAAGTGGCAGCCCTCCTGCTTTGGACTTCCCGCGTACCAGAAATTCGTAGCAGGCTCGTTGAGGGGCTCAACGGACTGTATCTTTATCCCCCATTCGTCCTGATAATGCTTGCAGACCTCCGCGAGGTACTCCGCGAAGTCGTCGTAGCAGTCGTCCTTGAGGTTATTCTTGCCGGCGTCGGTATTTCCCGAAGAACAGCCGGACTGGCACATATAATACGGCGGCGAGTTAGAGAACATCTCGACTATCGCGTCGTCGCCTGCCGCCTCCACGCACCGCAGCAGGACGTTCCTCTGAGCAGCGTCGGCGCTCCAGTCGTAGGTGACAGTGCCGTTCTGATAGACCGTATACCCCGGCATATCTGAGTCAGTGCGGGTTATGTGAGTGTGAGAGGGATCGTCGCCTCCGCCGATGTTGAAACGCGCGATGTTCAGCCTCAGACCGTCCTCACCGTAGAAGGCGTCAGCGGCCTGCTGCGTGAGCGAATCCGAGTAGCCGATACGGTTCGCCCACCAGCACAGCGAGGTCCCCCAACCCTCGAAAACTCCGTTATTTATGGCATAGGTGTCCATCGGGGAGACCGTCACCACCGAAGCCGCCTTCGCAGCAGGCAGCTCCGCCGGAAAATTCATTGCAGAGAGGGTGCAGGCTGCCGAAACTCCGAGCGCCGCGAGCTTTTTCAGAAAATGCATATCATTACCTCCGTTCGTTTACAGTCAGGAGCCTTCGTCCGCAGAATATGAGAGCCCGTACTTGGCGTAGAACCGGGCTATGTCGTCCTTCGACCGCACGAGCTCCGCGTACATGAGCTTCCTTGCGGAGCGGTCGTAGAATCCGATAGTCGTCTCGCCGGTGCAGATACTTGATTCCGTCCTGATGTCGTCCGCTGTGAACGGCTCGGGCAGGGAGAGGGCCTTTCTGCGTCTGAACAGGCTCACGGACATTAGCTCCTTTCTGAGGGTATTTCTATATTTAATTATAACATCTGTGCTGATAATGTCAAGTGTCAGGTTTCAGTCATAAGGTGTTGATTTATGACGAGAAAAGTGCTATAATATACAGGAAATATACCATATGCCACAATTCTGGATGTCATGAAAGGAAGCTATCACCTATGCCGCCGGGAGGAAGATTCGGTCCGGGATTTCTGTCGGACGAGGAAAAGAAAAACAGACCCAAGGTCACAAAGGCTCTGCTGAAGCGCATATTCTCATACCTCAAGCCATACTGGAAGCAGATGACGTTCGTACTCATCGCGATACTTGCCTCCGCGATACTCACCCTCATGCCCTCGGTGCTCACCGGGCGCATAGTTGACGAGGGTCTCATCGCGCGGAAAATGGGCAAACTGATATTCTATATCCTGCTTTCCTTCGGGGTCACGCTCCTCGCGAACCTCATCGGTATACTCGAGAGCTACCTCAACACATGGATAGCCCAGCACATCACCTACGATATGCGCAACGCAATGTACAGCCATTTGCAGAAGATGTCGCAGAGATTCTTCACAACGAACAACCAGGGCGACATCATAACCCGCATGACGAGCGATATCTCGGGAGTTCAGCAGGTCATCACGGGCACTCTCACGAGCATAATCTCCAACTCGATAACTCTCATAGTCGCGCTTGTGATAATGTTCCGCGAGAACTGGATACTCGCACTCGTCGGCGTGATGATAGTCCCGCTTTTCGCCATTCCCACGCGCAGCGCCGGCAAAACGCGCTGGTCGATAACCAAGGAATCCCAGGCGTGCAACGACGAAATAAACGGTATCCTCAACGAAACAATGTCGGTCAGCGGTCAGCTCCTTGTCAAGCTCTTCGGCATGGAAAAGCGTGAGTACGACCGCTATGAAAAGGTCAACCGCGACATGATACGCCTGAATATCCGCGAAAGCATGGCTGGACGCTGGTTCAGAATGGCGCTGAACACCTTCACGAATATCGGTCCTATGCTGATATATCTGGTCGGCGGCATAATCATGATGAAGTTCGATCCGAGCGTCACGGTCGGCAAGATTACGGTGCTCGTCGCGCTGCTCGGGAAGATGTACGGTCCCGTGAACCAGCTCCTCAATATTCAGGTGGACTGGATCCGCTCGATGGCGCTTTTCTCCCGAATTTTCGAGTACTACGATATGCCCGTCGAAATCGAGAACGCACCTGACGCGCTCACTCCCGACCACGCCGACGGCGAGGTGGAGTTCCGTCATGTCCGCTTTTACTACGACCCCGAAAGGGAGATACTAAGGGACATCAATTTCTCGCTCAGCAAGGGCAAATGTATCGCTATCGTGGGTCCGTCCGGCTCGGGCAAAAGTACGCTCATCAACCTTATCCCGCGCCTTTATGACGTCATCGGCGGCGAGGTGCTCTTCGACGGGACTGACGTGCGTAAGCTCGACCTCGCGTTCCTGCGGCGGAATATCGGCATCGTGAGTCAGGAAACGTATCTGTTCAACGGCACGATACGTGAAAATCTCCTCTACGCCAAGCCCGATGCGACCGAAGCTGAGCTAATCGAGGCGTGCAGGCGCGCGAACATCTACGACTTCATCTCCTCGCAGGAGACCGGGCTCGATACTGTCGTCGGGAACCGCGGTCTGAAACTCTCAGGCGGCGAAAAGCAGCGTATCTCCATTGCGCGTATCCTGCTGAAGGATCCCGCCCTGATGATCTTCGACGAGGCTACCTCCGCACTGGATTCGATCTCCGAGCAGAAGATACAGGACGCAATTGAGCCGCTCATCGCGACCCGCACCAGCATCCTCATCGCGCACAGACTCTCCACTATCCTCGCGGCGGACGAGATACTCGTTGTCTGTGACGGCGAGATAGCCGAACGTGGTACCCACAGCGAGCTCGTCGGCAGGGGCGGCGTCTACACGCAGCTCTACGAGACGCAGTTCAGCCGCGCGGCTGAGCAGTCAGCCTCTGACCTCGGCTACTCCGAGGGTGAGAGTGATTCGGAATAATGTGAAAAGCCTCCTGCGATGCGCGCAGGAGGCTCACTTTTTGTATTCAGACGGGTATATCATCGCCGTTGCGCGTGAGGAGGAACTGTCCCTCTATGACCTCCATGCTGCCCGGCTTGATGTACTCACGGACATCAATTGGCGTATCGAGAGTGATATGCGTATCAGCGGTCTCCTGATGAAGTCTGGTGTCACCGGTGAAGCCGCCCACGCCCAGTGCCTTCTTGCCGCTGGTCGAGAGCCTTATCGACGCCCTCGCGATGTCAGCGTCTGTGCTTCCGTCAAGTGCAGCGACCGCTGAACAGCACTCGCCCTTTATGTTCACAATACAGCTTGAATCGTGGATATCCAGCCTGCTGCTCTCGCCGCCGACCGTTCCTATGCCGACCAGCTCCACGCCCGACATGAACACCTTGACCGATGTCTTGTAGATCTCGACGTCGCTGCTCCTGCCGACAGAACCTATCGCGGTTCCGCGTGCGAGAGTCATCTCCATGCCGATGTCGCAGTCGTGTATCATCATCTCGCACTCGGAGTACATCGACCCGATACCGAGTCCGACGTCGCCCTGGAGGTTGAGGCGGTACTGTCCGCCGTTTATCCTTATCGTGCCGCCGCTTCCGGAGCCTATCGCCACGCCGGTCTGTCCGCGTGCGCTGACGGTTATCCTTCCGGTCTGCTCGAATACGAGCTCGCCGTGCAGCAGTCCTATGCCGTTGCCTATGCCGTAGTATTCGTCCGAATCGAGCGATATCTCGAGCTTGCCCTCGCCTGCTACGGTCAGCTTCGAGGACTCGGGGACGCGGATACCGCCGAGGTCGAGCTTGTTCTCGCCGGTCAGGACGAGCGTAACGTCGTTGTCCTCGCCGATGTCGATACAGGGCTTGTTCTTTATGCCTGTGAGCCATGCGTTCTCGAGAACTATCTTTCCGGAGTAGCCCTTGCGGGTCTCGATGCGGATCTGTGTGTCGGTGTTAACGTCGCCCTCTATGGTGACGTCGCCGCTGCCGTTCGCTCCGATGATTATGCGCTTCATATCAGACTGCACGAGACGCTCGAGCAGCACGCGCTCGGCTGCGTCGGCGAGGTATACCTGCTGACCTATACCGTCCTCGCGCTCCTGGCGGAAGCGCTTTATCATCTGCTTGATGTCCTCCGGTATGGACTGGATCACCTCCGGGCCGGACGCGCGATAAAAAAGCCCTGAACGAGGTCCGCACCAAGCATTATGACGGTGTGCAGCTCCTCGGCTGTCTCGACGCCCTCTGCGAGCGCGAGTATGTCGTTGTCGTGACAGAACTGGATTATCTCGCGGACGAAGTGGCGCTTCTTGGGGCTGTCCTGTATGTCGCTCAGCAGCGAGCGGTCTATCTTGACGTAATTCGGCATATACCTCAGCAGGTTGCCAACGTTTGAATAGCCCGAGCCGTAGTCGTCTATCGCCATCCTTATGCCCATGTTCTGATAGCGTTCCTTGAGCTTCCTGAGACTGTCGTCATCGACCTCGGACTGCTCGGTCATCTCGACCACCGCCATGTCCGAGTGCTTCAGCAGCATTTTCGTGACGCGCCTGAAGTCCTCCGTGCTCAGCTTCGCTTCGGGGATACTGTTTATGAAAACGAATTTCCCCATGAAATCGTTCTTCCTGAGGTCGATGATACTGAGGACGTTCAGGAAGGTCTCTCGCTCGATGTCGGAGAGTCTGTCCACCAGACCCGCATATTTAAGGACGCGAAGAGGAGAGAGCTTCATGGCGCTCCTGGGTCTCATGAGGGCTTCGTATGAATATATCCCGCCGTCGCGCGTATTGACGATCGGCTGGAAGTAATAGTCAAAAAGGTTGTCGTCGATGATGCGCTCGGTCTCCCTGAGCTCGGCGCGCTCCTCCTCGGTGAGCGACGACAGCTTGTGGTTGATGATACTGTTGTAGTTCTTCATGCGGACGAGCATTTCGGAGATGATATCGGCGTCCTGTATGATGAGCCTGTCGGCTTCATCTGTGTAGGCGAGGCGGTACTTCCCCATCAGCTCTGCGCGTTCTTTTTCGCTCGAAAGCGTCATTATGTCACTCAGCAGATCATGGATCCATGAGCATCCGTTGTTATTCTCTTTCACCAGACCTACCTCCTTGTCTGCAATGTCGCATATCTATTATTTATTGTATCACACTTCAGGTGCATTTTCAAGAGATTTTGCAAAAAATCGGACCGGGCGGGTCAGCGCTCGGTCCGGGAAGCGGCGTATATCGGGTTTTTCAGTCGATGAGGACGGGGATATCAACGGTGTAGTGCGCGAGCATGGTCCTCATCTCACAAAGGTCGAAGATGTCGAGCCTGCCGTCGCGGCAGAGGTCGGCTGCCATCCAGTTCTTCACGGCGGAGCTGTCTTCGCCGGTCAGCCACTTCTGGAGCGTGACTGCGTCCGCGATATTGAAGCTGCCGTCGCCGTTGGCGTCGCCCTTGTCGGCATATTCCAGCCTGAACGATACCTCGATAGCTCCGTTGTCGTAGTACTTCACAAAAACGGCGTCGCTCTGCGTCTTGCTGCCGCCTTTGTACGTCATATCGCCCTGAGTGGAGCCTGCCGGGAAGGTATAGCCTGCCGGGAGATCGTACTCGATAGGTCTGAATTCAAAGAGGTCGGCGTCGCTGAAGCTTGCGAGCTCGTCCATTACCTCGGGGTTTTTGTCCATAGCGAGTACGGGACCGGTGTAGACCCAGCCGCCCTCGACCGCGTCGGTCCTGTAGCCGATATTTGTAGCCAGCATGACCTGCTCGCCCTCTATAAAGGGAATGAGATCGCCGGTATCGTAATCCACGAACGAGACCATGATCATGCCTTTTCCGAGGACTGTCTCTCCCCCGTTCATGACCACAAATTTGTCGGAATACGTCTTCACAGGATCAGCACCGGAATAAAGCTCTCCGTATTGCAGCTCTATGTTCACTATGCCGTCCTTCAGCGGTTTGAATACATAGACGATATACGAAGTTCCGCCGGCTAACGGGATAGCGGTCTCGTAGCTGCAATAGGATATATTGGTCAGCTCGACCTCTCCCCTGTCGAACGAGGTCTGCCAGCCGTATGCCGTTCCTATGCCCTCCGTGACGCAGTAAACGATGGATTCGTCATGCACGGAGCACTCGCCGTGTGCGTCAGTGTACTGCTTGAACTCGGTCACGCAGTCAGGCAGCCAGCCGTAAACGTCGGTCTGGGTGACGTAAAGGTCGTCGTCTGCGTGGAACGAGTAGCTCGACACAGCGTGGTAATAGCCGAGGTCGAGCGCATAGGATTTGAGCCATGTGTCCACAAGAGCTATATCGAAGTCGCCCGGCTCCACGGCTTCATACGCTATGACCTCGTAGACATATTCCGACTTCGTATCGGAGGTGAAGGTAGCTCTGTAGCCCTCCTTCATCACGCCGTCGGTCGTCAGCACCTTATAGCGGGGCTGTGTTCCGTCGTCTGCGGGCTGCTGGTCTGTCTCCCTGAACACCACACAAGCCACGCTGCCGGCACACATCGTCTCGCCGTACTCGTTGCGGAACTCGAGCGCTTCCTCGAAGCTCGTGGGGATCCAGTCGTTCATGGACGGATCGGCGATGCCGGTCTCCGCGCGGGCTTCCTGCGGTCCCACTGCATTGAGCTCCTCCGGCGCGAACGGTACGAACGCGAGCACTGCCGCGGTCAGGACTGCCGCAAGTCTTGGTAATTTCATCGTATCCACCTACCCTTTCGTCATTCAGCAAACTGCTGTTTTTCTCATTGTACCACTTTTTTCCGCAGACTGCAAGTGTTTTGCCTGAGTTTCGGCAGTTCCCGGCGTTTTTCTCAGCAAAATAAAGTTAAAATAAAAAAATATATTTCATCTGTTGACAATAGTCCGGGAAAGTGGTATACTGATATAGTCGCAGATGAACGCGACGCTATATCGCGGTGTGGAGCAGCTAGGTAGCTCGTCGGGCTCATAACCCGAAGGTCGTTGGTTCAAATCCAGCCGCCGCAACCAACGTAATATAGGCACTTTCGAGCAATCGAGAGTGCTTATTTTTTATGCCAAAATGAGTAAAATACATCAACCGTACATCAACGCGGTTTAGTTTTGCTCTATATATCGCTGAGAATCACTGAGTGTTTTTAGAGTTTTCGAACTATATTGCGATTTTTGTTAACTGCCACTAACAGAAATAAGTTGTCATTATTAAGAATAGATTGCTATAAGTAATGCACCCGTGATGGGTGCATATCATTATGATTTTATGTGAGTCCCCTCTGCCTGAGTACCAGACGTTATATCATTAACGGCTGTCATTCAAAACAGTATTGATCTGAATTGTAGTATGTAATATCACTTCTCTTGAAGCTCTTTTTCTATCCATACATCCGGACCGCACTTCTCCTTTATTGTTTCTATGATTTCTTTTTCAAAATGTTGGGAGTTACTCATTATCAGCTTTTTATGATTCTTTGTCCTGATCACAAGCTGATATTTATAGTAATCATCGTACTTTCGTTTGCTCCTCGGCGTATAATTCGGAGTTGAGCGTTGGGTATGCCACTTCGCCCGCATATAGGCTTTTTCTATATCAGTAAACTCGGCAGCGGACATTCCCTTCTGCGTTCCGATTATTGTTTTGGGAGTTATATATATCTTTGCATTGTCATACCAGACAGATTCGGGATGATTTGCCTGCTCATCTATTTCCTCGGGAGTATATCTGACACTTCCGCAGGCAGGGCACAGGTGTTTTATAACATTGACAGTTCCAGCCCAGTGAATACATAAGCTGTTGACGATCAGTATGGTTATACCAAATACCAGTCCGAGCGGGTGCTCATTCGTAAGTAAGTACATATAGCCTTTTTCGCTCGGCAGATCCTTATAGGCATTGTAGAAGCTCAGGAAACACAGAAAAGCACCGAAAAGTTCCATTATTGTCAGGTACTTCATTCCGAACATATTCTCTCTGACCTGCTTTTTCAGGTTTTCATTTGTATACTTTACCTGCATTATTATCTCCGTTCATAGTTATCTGTCAAGAGTCAGTGTGGATTCAGCTCACACCAGCTATTATATCATTTTTTCAGCGTATTGTAAATGCTTTGCGCGTATGCAATAATAGTTGTCTTTTCCTTTGTCTGATATTTTTCTTTATCTCTCTTGACGATTTGTGCTTGACGTGCCATAATAAGAAATGAAATGATATGTTATAGTCTCCAAATCATACGAAAGCTTATTGAATGCGTAAGAGTTGTTAGTAAGACTGAGATACAGATCATTTTCAAGGGTGAAATAGAGGCAACAGCAATAGTTGAAAAATAAAGTTAAACAACAGCTGTTATGGCGTTTGGCTTGATTTTTCCCCAATAATATGGTATACTAATAGTAACAAATTCGGAGTATTGGAGGTACAGTATGGCACAGGAACACGACTGGCAATATGATTTAGACGAATACATACGTCAGGGCGAGCCTGACCGTTCTGAGAAAAGTGCTGCATGGCAAACTGCAATTGGCTTGCAGGATGTTGACGGTCTCCATACCTCGGACTACTTGCTTGAAACAGCCAAGGAGCATATCGAAGGTAAGATCGACATTACCACAGCACAGAAGCGGATCTACAGTTACTATGAGCAGCGCGATGTTCGTATGACTGTAGAACAGAATACGAAAGAAGCAGATATTGTAGCATCTCGCATAGCTGAACTCCTTGCTGAGAAGACCTTCCAGTTCTCACCGGCTGAGCTGCAATCCATTCATCGCCGACTATTCACGGGCGTGTTCAAGACGGCTGGTCAGTACAGGACGTATAACATCTCTAAGAAAGAATGGGTGCTTAACGGTAAAACGGTGTTCTATGCAGCGTTTGACAGCATCCGTGATACCCTTGACTATGACTTCGGTCAGGAGAAAGCCTTCTCCTATGCGGAACTTGATGTAGCTCAGTCGATAAAGCATATTGCAAAGTTCATATCCGGCATTTGGCAGATCCATCCGTTCTGTGAAGGAAATACCCGCACCACGGCTGTATTCATGATAAAGTACCTGCAAACCTTCGGATTCAACGTAAGTAACCAGGTATTTGCCGATAATTCATGGTACTTCCGTAATGCTCTTGTCAGAGCGAACTATAACGATCTCCAGAACGATGTTCATGCAACAACTGAGTTCTTAGAGATGTTCATCGAAAATCTGCTGACAGGAGCCTCTCATGAACTGAAGAACCGATATATGCATATCGAATATACGGAGTCAGCCCAAAGTGCAAATGATAATGTTTCAAAGTGCAAAAATTGCACTTTGGAAGAACTTGCTATACTTAGGGAAATCTCAAAGAATCCTTCTATAACCCAGAAGGAGCTAGCAGAGGCAATCGGTAAATCCGAGCGAACTGTTAAGACCAGAACGGTTGAGCTTCAGAATAACGGCTTCCTGCGCCGCAAGAACGGTAAGAGAAACGGCCTGTGGGAAGTGCTTGTTGAGATACAAAACGCAACATAATATACAGTAAAAATAGCGCCCACGAAGGGCGCTATTGGTATTAATCCTCGCTATCATTAACCGTGATATCTACCACTTCTGAATCGTCGTCTTCTATGTCTCTGTGTGGTAGAGACACCACGCTAGAACTGCCGTCGGACCAGTTCAGCTTGACCGTCTCGGAGAAGTCAAGCTCGACCTGACCATCGACGTGCTTGTTTTTGAATGTCGCTGACATGGCTGTAGCTCGCTTAGATTGAGCGTTTTTCTCAGCCTCGCTCATCCTGGGCAGATGCTCAACGATGTGCTTGATCTGCTCCTCGCTGTAGTTCTCCGGAACGACGACCTCATAATTCCTCGAACAGTTGATCCTCACGAGCACACCATTATTGTCGAAATAATACTCATCTTGCAGCTGCGACTCAGAGCTCTTGTCGTGTATTATTAGCGGCTCCGGCAGCAGATCGCACGGACCAAATGTGTCTTAACATCGCTCCGGATTCTTTGAGTTCTTCACACATTTCGTTTATGTTAATATCGCTGACATTATGGGTATCGAGATAATAATAAATGTATGCATCGAGCCGCTTATCCTGTTTATCCGTTAATTTGCCGGCACAGGTAAGAAAAATAGTCCTTATCAGCATACGAGCCTCCTCGCTGCTTGAGCAGCTGCTGAAATCTAAAAAATTAACAGGTATCCGTTCTGTGAAGGAAATACCCGTACCACAGCCGTATTCATGATAAAGTACCTGCAAACCTTCGGATTCAACGTAAGCAATCAGGTATTTGCAGATAATTCATGGTATTTCCGTAACGCCCTTGTAAGAGCTAACTATAACGATCTTCAGAACGATATCCATGCAACAACTGAGTTCTTAGAGAAGTTCATCGAAAATCTGCTGACAGGCACCGATCACGAACTGAAGAATAGATATATGCATATTGAATATACAGATTCAACCCAAAGTGCAAATGATAATGTTTCAAAGTGCAAAAATTGCACTTTGGAAGAACTTGCTATACTAAGGGAGATATCAAAGAACCCTTCTATAACCCAGAAGGAGCTTGCAACGGCGATCGGTAAATCCGAGCGAACTGTTAAGACCAGAACAGTAGAACTCCAGAATAACGGCTTCCTGCGCCGTAAAAACGGCAAGAGAAACGGTCAGTGGGAAGTGCTTGTTGAGATATAACAATATGTCGACCAAATGAAAGTAGTCCCCAGGCATTTGACATATATTTGGCAGATGCCTAGGGACTATTCTTATTCACAGTAGAATTACCACAAAAACTAATTTCGTTGTAAAGATAGCGACGAATAGTATACTCGTAAGTTACTAACTCGTAATTCACTTAATTGTAGACTATTATATTCATAGATCATTCATGAGGTGATATAGTGAACGAATTATCGAAATATTTGTGTTTGCTCCTTCGACATCAGCCAGAAAAAGCAGAGCTTGATATGGACAAGCATGGCTGGGTGTCAGTAGAACAGCTTATTGACGGCGTAAACCGCAACAGCAGCTATAAGCTAGACCGTGTACAGCTGGAACAGATTGTAGCCGAAGACAACAAGGGACGCTACAGATATGATGAAAAGCACGAGAAAATCAAGTGCTGTCAGGAACATTCAGTTCCCTGGGTAGAGCCAGAGTTGGAATACTGTGAACCGCCTGAGTTCCTGTATCATGGAACAACTACAAAGGCTCTCGGAGCTATTGAAGAAAGCGGAGCAATACGATTCAGCGTAATCGTAATACTTTATACCGTGCTTGTGCTAATTCATCGGGCGTTTCACGCCCTCGCTTGTATTTTGCCGTTCTACGGCTCATTTTCACGTTTCTGCGTGATTTGGAGCTATGCGACTTTCTCTCTGTATCGGTCACGGCTCTGCATACATTTTACTGGGCTTCGGCGCAGTTGTTATGCTGGTCGGGCGGCAGTCTTATGAAAATCCCCCTCTACTATTACTACCGAGAAATTTGCGTTTTTGGTAATGGTTTTCGCAAAAGTTTACACTTTGTTCATGATGATTCTCCCTATCGCATAAATTCAACAGCGGATTTCTGTATATGGTGACCGTGATTCTGAGAAATATCTTCGGTGGAATGAATGACAGAGTATTGAAATTTTGGGAGTGGTGTGGTATAATAATAGAAAAGCAGATGATCGTACTGCTTGTCAAAAATCAATTATAACATAAAGGATGATAATACTTATGGCGAAAATAAAAAAGCTCTTTGGTGGTATTGATTTGACTTGGACTAAGCTAATCATCGCCTCGGTGATTGCAGGAGTAATCACTGCGATCATTGCACTAATACCCACTTTACAACATACTTCTTTTCATACGATAACCGTTTCATTTGAAGTCTGGATATTGTTTGGCATTCTCATTATTATGAACAGCAAGTCAAATCTTGACTCGGCACTGAAATGCTTTATCTTCTTCTTGATAAGTCAGCCACTGGTTTATCTTATTCAAGTTCCGTTCACTGACATGGGATGGTCAATATTCGGCTATTATCGCTACTGGTTTATATGGACACTTCTATGTTTCCCTATGGGCTTTATCGGATACTGGATGAAAAAGGATAAATGGTGGGGATATCTAATACTATTTCCAATGATTCTTCTTACTGCTGAATCGTATCTTGGCTATTTTTCGAAATTTCAATTTTCTATGCCGAGATATATCCTGATAAGTGCTTTTTGTGCGGTAGCAATGATACTCTATCCTGTGCTGATATTTAATAACAAGAAGATCAAATCTGTAGGGGCGTTTATAGGAGGCGCTGTTGTTGTTATCTGCTCTATAATATGTCTGTTAAATCCTCCGGTATACAGTATAATGTTAGCTTACAACGGCGATGAATACTCCTTTGATGATTCTTATTCTGTATCTCTTTCAAACCAGAAATATGGTGATGTTTCGATAGTTTATGATGATGAATTTGAAGAATATGCCATTCAAGCTGATTTCAAAAGATCAGGAGATGTTATACTGACAATTGCTTCACCTTCGGGCGGAAAAAGAGAATTTGATATCCACATAGAACGTGATACCTATGATATTTCCGAAAAAAATTAGTAATAAATTCCAACGCAGGGCATAACAGCTCTGCATTTTTCTTTTCTGCCTACAAAATTCCCCAGTGAAAATACCGAACGGAAAACTTTTATGGCGCACCCAAGTTCATGCGCACTGCGAATAGACTTTCACCCCGAAAGTGCGCTATAATTTTAGTGTGGGCTGAGTGATCGGCTCGACTAAAATTTCAGAATGGTGGTGATGATATGGCTACGACTTATATCGCTGACAAGATGTCGAAACTCGAAAAGAAGATAGCAAAGAGACAGGCTACGATCGCTGAGGAGCAGACACAGCTTGACAAGGAGCTTGCGGAGT
>JAEELF010000068.1 GCA_016288815.1 Ruminococcus sp. | reverse complement strand
ATCGCAAAGAGAATCGCTGAGATCGCTCTCGCTGAGGGCGCTGACGCTATCGGCCACGGCTGCACCGGCAAGGGCAACGATCAGGTACGCTTCGAGCTCGCTATAAAGGCTTTCGCTCCCGATATGACTATCATCGCTCCGTGGAGAGAATGGACCATCAAGTCCCGCGACGAGGAGATCGACTACGCTGAGGCGCACAATATCCCCCTCAAGATAAGCCGTGAGACAAACTACTCCAAGGACAAGAACATCTGGCACCTCTCGCACGAGGGTCTCGACCTTGAGGACCCCGCTAACGAGCCCCAGTACGAGAAGCCCGGCTTCCTCGAGATGGGCGTTTCCCCGATAGACGCTCCCGACAAGCCTACATATATCACCCTCCACTTCGAGAAGGGCAAGCCCACCAAGCTCGACGGCAAGGAGCTCAACGGCGTTGAAATGGTATCCGCACTCAACAAGCTCGGCGGCGAGAACGGTATCGGTCTTGCTGACCTCGTTGAGAACCGTCTCGTGGGCATGAAGTCCAGAGGCGTTTACGAGACTCCCGGCGGTGCTATCCTCTACCATGCACACGAAGTTCTCGAGACTATCACTGTTGACAAGGAGACTGCACGCATCAAGCAGTACCTCGGCATAAAGTTCGCTGACATCGTTTACAACGGTCAGTGGTACACTCCCCTCCGCGAGGCTCTCAGCGCTTTCGTTGAGAAGACTCAGGAGCGCGTAACGGGCGATGTTAAGCTCAAGCTCTACAAGGGCAACATCATCAATGCAGGCGTAACTTCTCCCTACACTCTCTACGACGAGGAAGTTGCTACCTTCGACGAGGACGAAGTATACAACCAGGCTGACGCAGCCGGCTTCATCAACCTCTTCGGACTCCCGATCAAGGTCAAGGCTAAGCTCGACCAGAAGAGAAACAACAAGTAATGATAAAGATACTATTCTGGGTGTTTGTCGTCATATTCTTCGGCGGCATAACCTTCGATCTGATACTCAACATCATCAACCTGCGAAAGAGCAGCGTCAAGTCCTTCGAGGGCGAGCCCGTCGAGATCGACGCAACTGTCGACGAGCAGACAAAGCACCAGATATCCACACTCAGGGGCGCACCCGCGGGTATGTCGCAGAACCTTGGTACGATCATGCTCAGCTACAAGGCTGACGGTATCAGCTTCACCAAGGAAGCGGCGCTCATAGACGTCGCCAGCGACCTGAAAAAGGGCGACACAGTGAAGATACTCTACGACAGTCTCAACTCCGGAAGAGCTGTGCTCGCAGACGGGAGCGAGGAAAAGTCCGCGAAGAACGGTATCAAGTGGGATATCTGCTGGTATCTCGTGCTGCTCATCGCCGGCGCATTCGTGTTCCTGACGTTCATATCGGAGCTCTGACGCCGCAAAACGGCATTACGCAATATATCACAGGCAGGGGAAGCACTCCTGCCTGTTGCGATTTTATCAATACAGAGGGTAATTGACATGAACTGGAAAAAGATACTCGCGGCAGCTGCTGCACTGACGCTCTTCACAAGCTGCAGAGCCAAGGATACACCGGGCTCCGAGTCCGCAGCGGAGACCTCTGCCGCTCAGTCTGAGACCACAGAGGCAGAGGATACGAGTTCTGCCGAGGACACGACTGCTGCTGAGGAAACGACCGCACCCGCCGCAGAGCCGGTCGGGTACACCGGTTGTTCCGCAACGGCAAGAGAGCTCATCTCCGAGCTTGCTGCCGGAAACGCTTCCCCGCTGTACGAAGCCCTCTCGTTAGACGTCAAGGCTCAGATATCTGAAAACGACATAAAAATGTTCTGGGTGCAGACACAGATGCAATCCGGAAAATTCGTCGAGATGCTCGGAACGACCGAGGAGATCGACGGGACTATGTCTTCCACCTCCACCACACTGAAATTCGAGAATGAAGAACTTGTCATGGATATAGAATTCGCGGGAGAAGGTGCGATCATTGGTCTGCTTGTCCACGAGCCCGACTCCGACGAGCCGGAGGAGATACTCCCCGAGGAGACCGGCGACTACGCCGAGACTGCGGTAAAAGTCGGCGAGTACGGCCTCGACGGTATGCTCTGTATGCCCAAGAACGCGGAAGCTCCTCCTCTGCTGCTCCTCATCTGGGGCTCGGGGCAGTGCGATATGAACGAGGTGGGCGTGTTCGATGCGCTCGCGCACGGACTTGCAGAGAGAGGCGTCGCGACCCTCAGATTCAACAAGCGCTTCTACCAGTTCCCCGAAATGGCGACCGAAGATGTTACCGTTGACGACGAATACCTCGACGACGTTGACGCGGCGATAGCGCTCGCGCAGACCTATGCGGACAGCGGCGAGATCAGTGGTATCTATGTGCTCGGGCACAGTCTCGGCGGCTCGCTCATGCCGTCTATCGCAGAGCGCAACAGCAAAGTCAAGGCTGCGATCTCCCTCGCGGGAACTCCCCGCCACCTGATAGACGTATGGCTCGAGCAGCTCAACGTTCAGCTCGAAACGCTCGGCGAGGGTCCTCTGCGCGATTACATGGAGACTCTCATAGACCAGACGGAGACCCTGCGCGACGAACACATCATCAAGGAGACCGATAACCCCAGTCTCTATCAGGTGACATCCGTATTCTTCGGTATCCCGTACTTTGAGTCTCTCCAAGCTATAGAGCCCGCAGATATCGCCGACAGGCTGACTATCCCCATGCTGTTCTTACAGGGCGACGCTGATATTCAGGTCTACCCCGACAGGGACTATCCCGTATGGCAGGAAAAGCTCAGCGACAACCCGAACTGCACGTTCAAGCTGTATGAGGGTCTGGGACACTTCTTCGACGACAAGAACGGCGACTTCGACGAGACTGTAATGGACGACATCGCGGACTTCGTCAAGAGCAACTGAGGTGTTTCACGGGCGATATATTAGTGAGCGGCAGAATAAATGGCTTTAAAAGAGGTCACTGCATACGGCACGGGCGAGATAGACGTCCCCCTGCCGAAAAACCGCGTCACTGACCTCTCTCCCAAGGACATCGCAGACCTCTGCCGGGGGTCGTGCTACAGTGCGATATGCGGGAGCGAGGCTCTGAAAAAGTACTTTGCAGGCGCAAATAAGCGCAAAAAATAATCACAAGGAGTAAAGATATGGCAAACGTAATGTGGGCGGGAAGATTCTCGAAGCAGGTCGATGAGACCGTGAATGCCTTCAATTCTTCCATTGCCTTTGACGGACGTATGTACCGCCACGATATACAGGGCAGCATAGCCCACGCGACCATGCTCGGCGACTGCGGCATAATCACGAAGTCCGACAGCGAGACGCTGATAAAGGGACTCAAGGAGATACTCGCAGACCTCGATTCCGGCAAGCTCGAGCTCGACCCGACTGCTGAGGATATCCATATGTTCATCGAGGCAGAGCTCACCAAGCGCCTCGGCGACGTCGGAAAGAGACTGCACACCTCCCGCTCGCGAAACGATCAGGTCGCGGTTGACCTGAGACTTTACCTCCGCGACGAGATAAAGACCATTTCCGATATGGTGCGCGAGCTCATCGGCGCTCTGATAGAAATGTCAAAGCAGCACACGGAGACCATCATGCCCGGCTATACGCACCTCCAGCGTGCACAGCCGATAACCTTCGCACATCACCTCATGGCGTATGTCTGGATGCTCCTGCGCGACCTCGAAAGACTCTCCGACGCGGCAAAGCGCATGAACGTCTGCCCGCTCGGCTGCGGCGCTCTTGCGGGTACGACCTACAGCACGGACAGGTTCCAGACTGCCGAGCTGCTCGGCTTCGATTCACCCATGCCGAACAGCCTTGACGGCGTCTCCGACCGCGATTACTGCGTGGAGCTGTGCTGTGCGCTGTCGCTGCTGATGACGCACCTCTCGCGCTTCTCCGAGGAGATCATACTCTGGTGCTCGTGGGAGTTCAAGTTCGTGGAGCTCGACGACGCATTCGCTACGGGCTCGTCGATAATGCCCCAGAAGAAGAACCCCGACGTCACCGAGCTGATACGCGGCAAGACGGGGCGCGTGAACGGCGACCTCGTTACCCTGCTCACCATGATGAAGGGTCTTCCGCTCGCGTACAACAAGGATATGCAGGAGGACAAGGAAGCTATCTTCGACGCTGTTGACAACGTAAAGCTCTGCGTCAAGACCTTCACCCCCATGTTGAAGACCATGCGCGTCCTCAAGGACAATATGAGAAATGCTGCTGCACGCGGCTTCATCAATGCCACGGATTGCGCGGATTACCTTGTGAAGAAGGGTATGCCCTTCCGCGACGCTTACAAGATAACGGGCACGCTCGTTGCACAGTGCATCGAAAAGGGCGTAACGCTCGAGACTCTGCCGCTCGCTGACTATCAGAAGATGACGGAGCTCTTCACCGAGGACGTATACGAAGCGATAAGCCTCGACACCTGCGTGCGTGAGCGCCGCAGCTACGGCGGTCCGTCGCCGGACGAGGTGGCTAAGCAGATAGCTCTCGCTGAGGAGAAGCTGAACGCACAGGCATGAAAAAGAAGGACTTTACATTCATACTCGGTCTGACGCTGCTCATGGGTGTGACGTGGGTCGCGGGAGAAGTCGTGATGGGACTGTGGCTCGCATTCAACGTCAAGGCGCACATTTTCTGGTTCGCGGCGATAGTAACAGCAACGCTTGTCATCAGCGTGTGGCATTCGTTCAAGGAGGACGAGAGCGACCTCGAGGACCCCAAGCGGGCGAAATATCAGCGAAAGACCGCGAAGAAAAAGAAGCGTTAGATCAACAAAGGGATTCCAAATGGTCCACAACCCTTTGGTCAGGGTCAAGGGGCAGACAGTCCCTTGCAGGTGCAGGGCAGCGCCCCGCATTGAGGAAGCGCCCCTAACCGGGTCCGTGACCCTCTGTCAGCTTTGCTGACATCTCCCTACACTGTAGGGAGTCACCGCAAAGGGTGGATCATAAAACAGTCCGGTGGACTGTTTTATGGGAGGAAACGCCCTGCAAGAGAGGGCGTTCCCTGAAATACCTCGTCAATAGACCAAGTTAAGGCAAAGGAGTATAATTATGTCAGCAAAAATATATATAGACGGTCAGGAGGGCACGACCGGTCTGAAAATACTGGAGCGCTTCGAGGGACGGAGCGACGTCGAGATAGTGAAGATAGCCGAGGACAAGCGCAAGGACCCCGAGGAGCGCGCCAAGATGATAAACGGCTCGGACTTCACGTTCCTGTGTCTGCCGGACGACGCCTCCCGCGAGGCTGTGTCGTTCGTGAACAACGACCATGTACGCATAATCGACGCTTCCACAGCGCACAGAACTAATCCCGCGTGGGCTTACGGCTTCCCGGAGCTCTCGCCAGAGCACAGAGAAAAGATACGCACCTCGAACAGGGTGGCTGTTCCCGGCTGCTACGCGAGCGGCTTCGCTTCGATAGTCTACCCGCTCGTGAAGAACGGCATTATCCCCGCGGATTTCCCGGTGTTCGCATATGCGACCTCCGGCTACAGCGGTGCCGGCAAGAAAGCGATCGCGGTCTACGAGGGCGACGATAAGCCGTTCGAGTTCAACAGCCCGAGACAGTATGCGCTCTCCCAGCAGCACAAGCACCTGCCGGAAATGCAGACTGTGTCGGGGCTGACCTACAAGCCGATGTTCAACCCCATGGTCTGCGACTATTTCAGCGGCATGGTGGTGAGCGTCCCGATACAGACAAGAATGCTCGCGAAGAAGGTAACAGCGGAGGCAGTGCAGGAGATGTACGGCAGACACTACGAGGGCGCAAAGCTCGTTGAGGTCATGCCGAAGATGACACTCGATGAGCAGAAGTCGTTCTTCCTTGCGTCGAACACGCTCAGCGGACAGAACAAGATGCAGATATTCGTTTTCGGCAACGACGAGCAGATACTCCTCTGCTCACGCCTCGACAATCTCGGAAAAGGTGCTTCCGGAGCGGCTGTTCAGTGCCTGAACATCATGCTCGGCATAGACGAGACTACCGGGCTCATCTGAGATAAGGAGGAAGGCCGCTATGGATATCCGCCTGATGACTATCGACGACTACGACAAGATCTACGCGATGTGGATGTCGTGCAGGAACATGGGATTCAACGACGTTGACGACTCACGCGAGGGCATAGAACGCTTCCTGCGGAGGAACCCCACAACTGTTTTCGTCGCGGACGACAACGGCACGATAGCCGGCGTCATTCTCGGCGGAAATGACGGCAGACGCGGTTTCATCCACCATATGGCGGTCGCGGAGCAGTACAGGCACCAGGGGCTCGGCACAAAGCTCGTCGCCGCCTGCCTTGACGCTCTCAGAGCTGAGCATATCAGCAAGGTCGCGCTGCTTGTGTTCAAGTACAACGACACGGGAAATGCCTTCTGGGAAAAACAGGGCTTCACCGTGCGGGACGACCTCAATTACCGTAATTTAGCTCTGCGTGAGCTTGTCAGGATAGATACATAAAGGAGTAATGATATGGAACTGAAAAAATTCAACGGGATAGAATTCACCGACGGCGGAGTGTGTGCTGCCAAGGGATTCCGCGCGAACGGCGTGCAGTGCGGTCTCACTCACGAGGGCGCGCTCCCGGCTAAGGGCAAGAACGACCTCGCTATGATCGCGGCTGACTGCGAATGCACTGCCGCCGCTGTCTACACCACGAACAAGGTCAAGGGCGCCCCGATACTCGTCACCAAGGAGCACCTCAGAAACGGCACGGCGCGTGCGGTCATCGTGAACTCCGTGAACGCAAACACCTGCAACCCCGACGGTGTCGAGAAGGCAAACAAGATGTGCGAGCTGACCGCTCAGGCGCTCGGTATCTCAGCGGACGACGTCATCGTCGCTTCGACCGGAGTGATCGGTCAGGTGCTCCCCATCGAGCCTATAGCTGCCGGTATGCCGGCGCTCGCGGAGGGTCTGACCTACGACGGCAACCCGCGCGCAGTTCAGGCGATAATGACCACCGATACCATGCCCAAGGAGATAGCAGTAAAGTTCACCCTCGGCGGCAAGACCTGCACCCTCGGCGGTATGCTCAAGGGAAGCGGCATGATACACCCCAACATGGCTACAACCCTCACCTTCCTCACAACCGACGCTGCGATCTCCGCAGAGCTCCTCCAGAGAGCACTCAGCGACGTAGTGAAGGTCACTCTCAACCGCGTGAGCGTTGACGGAGATACCTCCACGAACGACATGGTCTGCGTCATGGCTTCCGGTCTTGCGGAGAATACTCCCGTCACAAAGGAGAACGAGGATTTCGAGGCGTTTGAGAACGCTCTCTACGCGATAATGCTCAACCTCGCACGCATGATGGCGCGCGACGGCGAGGGCGCTACAAAGCTGGTCGAGTGCGCGGTTTCCGGCGCAAAGGACGAACTCACCGCTGAGATCGTTGCAAAGTCCGTCATCACCTCGAGCCTGTTCAAGTCGATGATCTTCGGCGAGGACGCCAACGCAGGACGTATCTACTGCGCGATCGGCTACGCCGATGCTGATGTGGACATCAGCAAGGTGGACTTCGACATCGCGTCAAAGGGCGGCAGGATCGCTCTCGGACGCAGGGGCTGCGTCGAGAAGTTCTCCGAGGAGGAAGCAAAGAAGGTGCTCTCCGAGGAGGAGATACTGGTCGATATCAGGCTCGGTGAGGGCGCAGGAAACGCCGTTGCATGGGGCTGCGACCTCACCTATGATTACGTCAAGATAAACGGCGATTACCGCTCGTAAGGGAGTGATGACTGCGTGCTGTTCAGAAGGTACAGAGAAGAGGATTACGACGAATACAACGAGCGGATAAACGCCAAGTACGACGATGATTACGTCCGCCCGACAAAAGAATCGCGCCGCGAATGCGCCCACAGTCACGAGCAGTCATACGACAATTATGACGTGCGTGAGACCCACAGGGAGTACCGCGAGGAATGCAGGCACGACCACGAGCAGACCTATGAGGACTACAACTCCGAGCAGCGCAGCTACGACGCACAGAACCGGCTCGAGGATCAGTTCGCACGGAAGCTCCAGCCGAACGAGCAGATAATATGGTGCGCGAAGCCCGAGCCCAACCTCACCAGCGAGGAATCCGGCGCAGGCTGTGCAAAGGGCGCGGGCGTAATGATGATAGCCGCGGGATTACCGCTCCTTATCGTCCCGCTTTTCGGCATATTCATGATAGTGATCGGCGCATTCCTGATAAAGGGCAGCAACGTCCGCAGCCGCAGCTACGCCATTACGACGAGCAGGCTGATGATACTCGATAACGGAAGGTTCAGGTCGATACCGCTCAGCGGCATAAGCAACATCACCTTCAAGAGCAGCGCACGCAACATTGGGTACGTTACCTTCATGAAGCAGACTATGGGACAGACTGCGAATCAGCGCGGTCTGACGTCTGACGGTATCTTCGGAGTGAAGGATCCCGCAGGTGTCAGCAGGATATTGAAGGACGCGATACATTCTCAATACAGAAATCAAGGAGTACGGAAATGAAAAACATCTCAAACAGCGACAAGTCGCAGGTGCTCATCGACGCCCTGCCCTACATACAGAAGTACAACAACAAGATACTCGTCATCAAGTACGGCGGCAACGCCATGACCAACAAGGAGCTCAAGGACGCTGTTATGACCGATATCGTCCTGCTGTCTCTGGTCGGAGTGAAGGTCGTGCTCGTACACGGCGGCGGTCCCGAGATAAGCGATATGCTCAAGAAGCTGAACATCGAGAGCCGCTTCGTCAACGGTCTGCGCTACACCGACGACGCTACAGTTGACGTCGTGAAGATGGTGCTCTCAGGCAAGGTAAACAAGGAGCTCGTTCAGCTCCTCGCACAGCACAAGGGCAGCGCTGTTGGTCTCTGCGGTATAGACGGCGAGATGCTCATGGCTGAGAAGAAGACCACCGAGGACGGTCAGGATCTGGGCTGGGTCGGCGAGATAACGAAGGTCAACACAAAGCCTATCACGGACGCCCTCGCGAACGGCAATATCCCCGTTATCGCGACCGTTGCGACCGACGAGAACGGCAATACCTACAACATCAACGCGGACACCGCTGCGGCGCGTATCGCGGCAGAGCTCGGCGCCGAGAACCTTATCCTCATGACCGACATCGCGGGACTTCTCCGCGACAAGGACGACCCGTCCACGCTGATACCGGCTGTCAACGTCAGCGAGGTGCCCTTCCTGAAGAGACAGGGCATAATCTCCGGCGGAATGATACCCAAGATCGACTGCTGCGTGGAGGCTGTCAGACGAGGCGTACACAAGACCGTCATCATCGACGGCAGAGTGCCGCACTCGATACTCATCGAGATACTCTCCAACGAGGGCATCGGCACGCAGTTTATCTGAGCGGCAGCCACAGTACGCCTGTCCCCCGCATACCGTGCGATAGCTGTTTTTGTGCAGGCTGCACAAAATTCGAATGCATTTTCGCACATATATAGTACAAACATTTAGCTTGTATATAAAAAATTTACTCAGAACCGGCGCTCACCTGTTGATTTTCATACCCCATCGGCGTTATAATTATTATGTAGCACCGCTGCCGGGAGCTGCCGTGTATCACGGAGGTAATCACCATGAACAGCAACGAAAAAACTATCGAAAAATTCGACAGCCACGTCATGCATTCCTACAAGCGCTTCCCGCTCGCTATGAAGCAGGGCGCAGGCAGGCGCTGCGTTGACGAGAACGGCAAGGAATACATCGACTTCGGCAGCGGCATAGGCACCAACTCCCTCGGCTACTGCGACGAAAAATGGGCTGACGCGGTATGCGCTCAGGTGCGCACGCTCCAGCACAACAGCAACTACTACTACACCGAGGTGCAGGCTGAGTTCGCTTCGCAGCTCTGCGGCATTACCGGCTATAAGTCGGTGTTCTTCGGCAACAGCGGCGCTGAGGCGAATGAGTGCGCCATAAAGATAGCAAGGAAGTACAGCTTCGATAAGTACGGCAAGGGCAGGCACAACATCATCACGCTCGTGAATTCGTTCCACGGCAGGACGATAGCTACCCTCTCCGCTACCGGTCAGGACGTCTTCCACAACTACTTCTTCCCCTTCGTTGAGGGCTTTATCAACGTCACTGCAAACGACATCGCCGACCTCAAAGCAAAGCTCGACGATACGGTCTGCGCGGTGATGATAGAGTACATACAGGGCGAGGGCGGAGTCAATGCGCTCCAGCAGGACTTCGTTGACGCCATCTATGACCTCTGCGCCGAGCGCGACGTGCTCGTCATAGCGGACGAGGTACAGACCGGCGCCGGCAGGACGGGCAAGTTCCTCGCGGGCGAGCATTTCGGCAAAAAGGCTGACATAACAACTCTCGCAAAGGGTATCGCGGGCGGACTTCCGATAGGCGTGTGCCTCGCGGGAGAGAAGTGCGCTGAGGTCCTCACGGCAGGAACTCACGGCTCGACCTTCGGCGGCAACCCGATAGCGTGTGCCGGCGGTCTGGCAGTGCTCGACAGAATGAAGAGCGCGGGCTTCCTCGAAGACGTAGAAAAAAAGGCAGCATATTTCAGGTCTGAGCTCATGAAATGCCCGGAGGTAGCCTCCGTGAGCGGTCTCGGACTGATGATAGGCATAGAACTCAAAACCAAAAAGGCGGCTGACGTCTCGCGGGAGGCTTTCGAGAAGGGACTCCTCGTGCTGACGGCTAAGGAAAAGGTAAGGCTCCTCCCGCCGCTCACTATCACACTTGACGAAATAAACGACGGACTTAGAATACTGTTTGAGATACTGGAGGAATGAGCATGGAACTGTTGATAGTCCCAAAAGGCAATAAATATACAGTTCAGGATAAAAAACAGCGAACGCTCTATGTCATTAAGAAGAAAGCCTTCGGCGGCGGACTGTATCTGCTGCTCGATTCGAGCGAGTACCAGCTCTACTCGTTCGCGGTGACTGGCGATGCGCGCAAGCCTACATTCGATATTCTCCATAACGGAGCGATCTACATGAAGGTCTACTGCAAATCCATGTTCCTTGACCCGACGATAATAGCTGAGAATGACTCCATGAGCTACTCCCTCGTCAGCAAGGACCGCAAGGAGTTCGAGATGTACCTCGGGACCGAGCACATCGGTCACATGAAGACTCTCACGACCATGCAGGGCGAGCTCCACTACGACATGGAGATAGACGACAAGGCTTTCGACGACTATATCCCGCTTTTTGCAGTCGCGGCTGACAAGGCGTTCGGTGAGATGAACAAGCGCTGAGATACAAATAACGACGTATTCCGGGGACGCCGTCAGCGGCGTTCCTACGATTTTTTAAGGTAGAAAGGATAAAAAACATGAAACACTTGCTTAAAATGCTCGACCTGAGCACAGAAGAGATAATCGAGATACTCAACCTTGCTGACCAGCTCAAATACGAGCTCAAGCACGGTATACCCCACCCGCACCTCCAGGGCAAGACCCTCGGCATGATCTTCCAGAAGGCTTCCACTCGTACCCGCGTTTCGTTTGAGACCGGTATGTACCAGCTCGGCGGCTACCCGCTGTTCCTCTCGTCCAACGACCTCCAGATAGGCCGCGGCGAGCCCGTTCAGGATACTGCCCGCGTTCTCTCGCGCTACCTCGACGGTATCATGATCCGCACCTTCGAGCAGAAGGAGGTAGAGGACCTCGCAAACTACGGTAATATCCCGATAATCAACGGTCTGACAGACTTCTGCCACCCCTGTCAGGTGCTCGCCGACCTCATGACTATCCGTGAGTTCAAGGGCAGCTTCGACGGTCTCAAGATGTGCTTCATCGGCGACGGAAACAACATGGCTAACTCCCTCATCGTGGGCGGACTCAAGGTCGGCATGGCGGTGTCTATCGCTTGTCCGAACGACTACCAGCCCCCGAAGGAGATACTCGATTTTGCCTCCAAGTACGACTGCTTCGAGATGACCGATTCTCCCATGCAGGCGGCTAAGGACGCGGACGTCCTGCTCACCGACGTATGGGCTTCCATGGGTCAGGAGGGCGAGGCTGAGAAGCGCCGCAAGGCATTCGCAGGCTACCAGATAAACGATGAGCTCATGGCTCAGGCAAAGGACGACGCTATAGTGCTCCACTGCCTGCCCGCACACCGTGAGGAGGAGATCACCGAAAAGGTCTTCGAGGCTCACGCGAACGAGATCTTCGAGGAGGCTGAGAACCGTCTCCACGCTCAGAAGGCGGTTATGGTCAAGCTGATGGCGTAAGCGCGTTCCGCAATGCATACATAAAAAGCTCCCCCGAGGGGGAGCTTTTCTGTTTCAGCCGGACATACAGCGAAACACCCGTTTTTCATGCATTCCTTTTCGCATACGAATACCCCAGCGACACCGCCATTACCGCGAATATCACCGTCATTCCCACAACATAGTGCAGCCACATTCCCGCACCCGCTATGTTCATAACGATACCCGCAGCGATGAGCAGCAGCCCAGATACCACCATGAGCCTTCCCGCAAATCTGTGGGAGAGGTTCCAGCAGTTCTCGTTCGAGAGCGTCCACGGAACACGCAGCCCGAGGGTGCGGTTCTGGCGGACTGTCGGGAGGTAGTTGCCGATGACCGTGAACAGTGCGCCGAATCCGACCGAAAACAGCCAGCCGAAGGAAATGCTGATCTTGTCGCCGGGCTTCGCGCCGCTGTCCATTATAAAGAGCATAGTCCAGTTAACGGCAACGAGCAGGACCTCGACCGCGAGCATTGTCACAGACAGTGCTCTTCCATTCTTGTCGGCGTTTTTGCCGCTGCGCTCAACGAGTAAAAACACGGGTACTAAAATGAGCAGTATCGCAGAGATACCCATTCCGAGCCACCTGCTGCCGGTGTCATTGCATATCCATTTCGCGTCGAAGTGCGTGGGGACAGTCTCCGGCAGACCAAGCACGAAAATCAGCGACGCTGCCGCATTTATCAGTCCTACAGCGAGCATGATAACTGCTGTTCTGAGTAAAACTTTATTTTTCATTTTCTTCTCCTTTCGCGCCGAAGGCCTCGGCGACTCCCTTTAAAAAGTCCTGAAACACCGTCATATTGAGGCTGTAGGTTATGGTCTGCTTGTCCTTTTCAGCGATTATCAGACCAGCCTCGCGAAGAGTTTTCAGGTGATGTGAGACCGTAGCGCCGGACACCGTGAAGCTGTCGGAGATCTCTCCGGCAGTCATGTCGTGTTTTCGCAGCATTGAGAGTATCTCGCGGCGCGTCGGGTCAGCCATTGCGTTCCATACGTCTTTCATGGCGCAACCCCCTTATTTTGAATTTCATCTAAATACTCGAGTAACATAAAGACGGTATTTTGATATCCGTCTAAATATATTATAGCAGGCTGTTATATGTTTGTCAAGTACTTTCCAGAAAATATTTCAAAGTTGGGCGCTGTGAGCCTGTTTCCGATTGACTTTGGTGACATAATCTGCTATAATACAAATAAGGTATGTCCGGAAAACTCCCCTGCTATGGCAGGTGAATATACAAGTCCCTGAGAAAGTCAGGTGCATACAATGCATACAAGAAGTAAATATACATGGCTGAAGCACCTCGACTTCATGACGGTCGATCTTCTGTCCATGCTGATAACATTCGTCGTTTCATACGTTATCAAGTTCGGCGACTGGTCGTTCGCAGTCAGCCCGGAATGGCGGAGACTTATCCTGCTGTTCTCGCTCCTTAATATAGTCATAGCGGTCATCACTGACCCCTACAGCGGTATCCTCAAGCGCTCGTACTACATGGAGATAGTCCGGGCATTGCAGCTGACTGTGTACAATATGATTACCGTCGCGCTGGTGCTCTATATCTTCAAGATAGGCGAGGACTACTCGCGTGCTGTATTCATTATGATGTACAGTTCGTACTTCGTGCTGTCTCTGCTGCTGAAATACATATGGAAAAAACTCATCGTTTCGGGAAAGATAGGACTTTACAACACCAAGAACGTCCCGCTGTTCATAATCTCGGAGAGATCGTGTATCGACGAGGCGCTCGCGAGCGTTTCCGCCGGAGACTACGACCCCTACGATATCAGGGGGATATTCTTCACCGACGGCTCCGGCGAGGAGAGCTTCAACGGTATCAGCGTGATCTCCTCTGACCCGGCGGACTACGTCGTGAAGAACGATATCACCGATGTACTGATAGCCATGCCGCCTTCGGGCATCAGCACGGAGATCTACCGCAAGCTCGTTGACAACGCCGTGAACGTACATATCAGCGTGGAGTCGATAGTAGGCTTCCAGACCGAGGATCAGTTCATCGCCGACCTTGGTATCTACAAGACGGTCAGCGTTGGCGCATTCACATTCAGACCCGCCCAGTTGTTCTACCTCGTCATCAAGCGTTTGCTCGACATCATTTTCGGTATCGTGGGGCTCGGCCTGCTGATACCGCTGTCGATAGTGATAAAGCTCGCATATCTGATCTCCGGCGACACTGCGGGGATATTCTACACGCAAAAGCGCGTCGGACTCAACGGCAAGCCGATACGCATACTCAAGTACCGCACTATGGCTCCCGATGCCGACAAGATACTCGCGGAGCTGCTCAAGGACGAAAAATACCGCACCGAATGGGAGCAGAATCAGAAACTCTCCAACGACCCCCGCATAACAAAGGTCGGGAGAGTACTCCGAAAGGGCTCTATCGATGAGCTCCCGCAGTGCGTGAATATGCTGCTCGGCAGCATGAGTCTTGTCGGACCACGCCCGCTCGTTGACGGCGAGCTCGAAGCACACGACGGACTCAAACTCTATCAGAAAGTCAAGCCCGGCATAACGGGCTGGTGGGGCTGCAACGGCCGCTCCAACATCGAATACCGCGAACGCCTTGAGCTCGAGTACTACTACATCAAGAATTTTTCGATGTACCTCGATATCCTGTGCGTTTTCAGAACGTTCTTCGCCGTCCTGAAAAAAGACGGGGCGGAGTGATATCTTGCTGGGGAGGAGGAACTTCTCGACATGGACGATAAAATAAAGCTCGGTATAGTTATTCTCGTGTGGAACTCCGGGAAGGTCATCGGAAATTGCCTGGGTTCCATTGCCGGGCTGAAAAAATTCTCCCCTGCTGTCGTCATCATTGACAACGGCAGCACAGACAGCACCCCTGAGATACTGGATAAGTATGTGAGGGAATATCCCGGCGTTTTCTCCGTGATAAGGCACAGGGAAAATCTGGGAACTACCGTCACGCGGAATCAGGGCATAAAAAAGCTCCTCGGGCAGGGCACGGACTACATATGTGTCCTCGACAGCGACACTGAAGTCAGCGACGAAGCCTTCCTGCGGCTAACAAAAGAAATGCAGGAACACCCTGAGTATGGTTTGATAGGTCCTACGCTGGTGACATCCGGCGGAGTCGTCCAGATGTCGGCGAGAGCCTTCCCGACCGCGCTCGAAAAGCTGTATAAAGCTGTACCGGTAAAGTCGGTGCAGAAAAAGGGCGAGGCACTCGAAGTACAGGAGCCTCCGCGCCCCGGTATGACAAGTTATCCCGTGGACTACCTTATGAGCGCCTGCTGGCTCCTCAGACCCGAGGTATTCAGCAGCGCAGGTCTGCTCGACGAGAAGATCTTCTACGCCCCGGAGGACGCGGAATACTGTATCCGCGTATGGAAAGCCGGCTGGCAGGTGGCTTTCTGTCCGAACGCAAGGATAATCCACGAATGGCAGCGCCTCAGCAAGAAAAAGCTGATAAGCCGGATAAACTGGGAGCACATCAAAGGGCTCGCCCATATGTTCATCAAACACCGCTATCTGTTCTCGGCAAAGAAACTGCGGAACAAATCCAGATAAGAGAGAACTGCTATGAAAGTTTTTTTCCTCAATCCTTCGTTCAAAGCAAAATACGGTAAATTTTCACGTGAGAACCGCAGCCCCACAGTCACCCGCAGCGGAACTCTGTATTATCCGCTCTGGCTGATCTATGCGGCAGCTGTCTGCGAGAAGGACGGCTTCGAGGTCGAGTTCCTTGACGCTCCGGCTTATCCTATGACCCATAAACAGCAGTACAGCTATATCGCCGGGCACGCCTGCGGCACGAAGCTGTTCGTAGTGAACACCAGCACGCCCTCGATAGTCAACGATACCGTCTGTGCGGACCGGCTGAAAAAGATGTACCCCGACGCATTCGTCATGCTCGTCGGGACACACCCGTCCGCTCTCCCTGACGAGACTCTCAATAACAGCAAGCTCATAGACGCAGTAGCACGCCATGAGTACGACTATATCGTCCGCGGCGTCGCACGCGCACTGAGAGACGGAGGAGATCCGTTCTCCGTCCAGGGACTGACTTATCGGAAAAACGGCAGTATCGCCTCAAATCCTGATATGCCGTACATAACCGAGCTCGATGAGATACCGTTCCTGTCTGAGTTCGTCCACAGGCACCTCAACTACAAGGACTACTTTTTCGCGGCGGGCAGGTACCCTGAGATACAGATGTTCACCGGACGCGGCTGCATGGCACGCTGCAATTTCTGCGTATACCCTCAGACCATGCACGGACACCAGTACCGCATGAGAAGTCCTGAGAACGTCGTCGCTGAGCTTGAATACATCGCACGCACGTTCCCCGACGTTAAGGAGATCGTATTCGAGGACGACACCTTTACTATGAAGCGCGACAGGGTGCTGGAGATATGCAGACTCATGACAGAAAAGGGGCTGCATAAGCGTTTCCGCTGGCTCTGCAACGCAAGGGTCAATCTCGACCTTGAAACGATGAAGGCAATGAAAAAAGCCGGCTGTCACCTCATTATCCCCGGTATAGAGAGCGGAAGCCAGGAGATCCTCAACAATATCCGTAAGGGAACCACGATTGAACAGGTACACAGATACGTCGAGAATGCAAAGGAAGCCGGACTTCAGATCCACGCCTGCTATATGGTCGGCAACAAGGGCGAGACCAGGGAGACCATGAAGGAGACCCTTCGTCTCGCACTGGAGCTCGATACCGACACTGCACAGTTCTATCCGCTGCTGCCTTTCCCGGGCACAGAGGCTTATTTCTGGGCAAAGGAGAACGGTTATATCCGAGGCGGATACACCGACTACGTCAAGGAGGACGGCACGATAAACTGTCTGCTCGAACTGCCTGAAATAACCGGTGAGGAACTGGTTCGTTTCTGCGACGAGGCAAGAAAGAAATACTATATGCGTCCGAAATATATCATGCACCGCATTGCAATGGGGATAAAAGACCCGTCTGATATGCGGCGCAGTCTGAAGGCGTTCAGCAAGATCTGGAAATTCCTGCTGAAATAGCGGAGGGAGATCATTTGAAAAAAATAGTTTTTGACGGTCAGGTCTATGCACAGCGTATGACAGGTCAGTACCGGTATGCCGACGAGATACTGAAAGCGCTCGATAAGATGATAAAGAGAAACGAATTCGAGATCATTGTCCCTGAATATGTGAACATCTGCGGAAAATTTGAGAACATCAAAGTCGTGCATTACGGCAGGGTCAAGGGTCTGCTCTGGACGCAGACATCGCTCCCCGCATACCTGATAAAGCATAACGCGGTAAGTGTAGGCTTCTGCAATATCACCCCGCTGATACACCCGGGGATCGCTGTCGTTCATGACATTGGATACAAGGTCCTGACCAACGAGTATAAAAACATCTATGGCAGGATTTCCAGCTTGTGGCACAGACTGAATTACTTCGTCATCGCAAGAAGCAGAAAGCCGATAATTACAGTCAGCGAGTTTTCAAAAGGGCAGATATCCGAGATATATCACGTCCCAAAGAAAAGAATATCCACCATAGGGAATGGGTGGCAGCATATTCTCGGAGTCGATGATGACGACTCGCTGTTTGGCGAATATCCACAGATCAGAAAAGGACAGTACTTTTTCGCACTCGGAAGTCTTGAAGAACGCAAGAATTTCAAATGGATAGTCGAAGAAGCAAAAAGGAATCCGAAAGAAATATTCGTTATTGCCGGAGGAAGTGTCAAGAATTCAAGTGAAAAGCTCGATCTCAGCGGCATTGACAACCTTGTTTTTGTCGGGTACATCTCCGATGAACAGGTCAAGTCGCTGATGAAAAACTGCAAGGCATTCCTGTTCCCGTCAACATTCGAGGGATTCGGGATACCGCCGCTCGAGGCACTGGCGCTGGGAGCAAAGGTCATCTCCTCAAATTCCGCATCAATGCCAGAGATACTTGGAGATTCAGCTGTATATATCGACCCGTATAAGTACGAGTATGACCTAGGAGCATTGCTGGAAGCAGCAACGTCCCCATCTAAGGGAGCGCTCGATAGTTTCAGCTGGAGATCATCAGCAAAACGATTGCTCATTCTGCTTAAAAGGCTGTGAACCAATGCAGGAGGATAATTATGAGGAAGTTTATTCTAAATGGCATCTCGCTTACCAATAAGGAGATATACGGAATACACAGATCTGCGCTTGAGCTGATGCATGAGTTGGATAGTATTGTCAACCCAGGGGAATTAGAGGTAGTTATCCCAAGTAACGGGGAAAGAGAATTCTTTTTCAAGAATATTGAAGTGTGCCGAGTACCGATAGATTTCTCAGATAAAAAAGCTGTAAAAAAGTGGAACTGGTTCGGATTCAGCGATTATGTAAAAAGTAAGAACGCTTTATCTATGGATCTCACACTTTCTCTTCCGTTCCGGAATTGCGATATCGTAGCAATTTACGACTGCATAATTGAACGCTGCAAGCCAAATGCCAACACTGTTTTTAAAAAGCTCACAAGGCTTTTTTATATGTTCAAGGCATTTCTGAATGTTAAAAGAGCAAAAGCGGTCGTTACCTGCAGCAATTATTCCAAGGATGATATTGCAAGGCTGTACCATGTTCGCCCCCATAAGATAGTTGTTATCCTGAGTGCTTGGCAGCATTTCAAAAGAATCGAGCCAGATAAAAGCGTGATAGCGAAATACGGCTTGGAGGAGGGAAAATACTTTTTCGCACTTGGCAGCAGATCTTATCATAAGAATTTTAAGTGGATCGTGGAAGCGGCAAAGCAGAACCCGCAGTACAGATTTGTCGTTTCAGGCACCAACAGCTTAAGCACAAGCGATACCGCTCTCGACACAAAACTTGATAATCTGATCTATGCCGGATATCTGAGCGATGAACAGGTAAAAGCTCTGATGACTCACTGCAAAGCGTTTTTACAGCCCTCTCTGTATGAAGGATTCGGCATACCTCCTCTTGAAGCGATGAGCACCGGAGCCCGGTGTATCGTATCAAATACCACTTCTCTCCCCGAGATCTATGGTGATTCGGTGTGGTATATTGACCCGCTTGATTACCAAGATATAAACATAGACAAGATCATGTCCGGCAAGATCGAAGACAACTATGAAGTTCTCAACAAATACAGCTGGAGGCGTTCCGCCTGCAAGCTGTACGCACTCATGGAACATATAAGTGAAAAATAATGAAACGACCTAAGGAGTAAATAATGGATCTGTATCGTCCCCTTGGCGAAAGAACTGAGCATTCCGTTACTGCGATAATAACCACGCACAACAGAATAGACCTTCTTCCAAGAGCAATAAAAAGCGTTTTCAACCAGACCTATGAAGACATCGACCTCATTGTTGTAGATGATGCATCAACAGATCATACACAAGAGTATATGAAATCTCTGGCCGATAAATATGATTGGATATCATATATCAGGATCTCTCCTGAAGATACAAAAGGTGTCAACTACGCCCGTAATGTCGGGATCAAGGCTGCAAAGGGTAATCTGGTGGCTTTTCTCGACGATGATGATGAATGGCTGCCAAATAAGACCTCGGTCCAAGTCGAATTCTTTGAGCGGTACCCGCATATCAGCGCCGTATCCTCAGATTGGACAGATGCATACTGTTTTAAAGATAAAAAATACAGAATAGATTTTCACCATCAATTCAATACAGGCAGGAACGAATTCTTTGTCACGCCTTATCTCGGCAGAACGAGCACTATCATGGCGTTCAAGAGCAGACTGATAGAGATAGACGGATTTGACATCGCGCTCCCCGAGCTTCACGAAGTTGACCTTGCATACAGGATATGCATGGCTTCTGCGGTTGTATATATCAAAAAGCCTTTGATAGTATACTACCATTATCTCAATTCTAACTTTCTGTCCAAAGAGCCGAGCTCATACATATCAGCATTACAGCTGGTCGAAGAGAAGTATGCGGCTCAGCTTGCCAAGCTAACTGAAGATCAACGCAAAAGGAGGAAAAACCAAAGCACCCTCGATATCGCTGAACGGCACCTTTATTCCGGCAACAACTCCGGTTACCGCAAGACAGTAAGACCGCTTCTGAGTATACGCGAAAGAGGGATGCTAGTCAAATACATTCTCTCTTATTTCCTTAGCGGAAATGCTATTATAAGGTTAGTTCTCCTGAAAAAAAGAGTAAACAGACTATTAAAACGTTAATTAGGAAGATAAAAAATGGTTTCAGTCATAATACCGATATACAATGTCGAAAAATATCTTCGCGAATGTGTCGACAGCGTCCTTGCGCAGACATATACTGACCTTGAGATAATATTAGTGGATGACGGCTCGCCCGACAACTGCGGCTCGATCTGTGATGAATACGCCGCATCGGACAAAAGGGTAAAGGTCATACACAAGGTGAACGGCGGGCTCTCCGATGCGAGGAACGCAGGACTTGACATTGCCGTTGGTGAATACATTTACTTCGTTGACAGCGACGATTCCATCAAGCCAGAAACGATCGAACACCTTGTGTCGCATTTGGAGCACGAGGCTGCTGAAATAGTTTGCTTCAACGCCGAAACGATATATGAGGATTTTGAAGATAAGGAATACACTGAGGACCTCGTAAAGAAAAGAATGTACTGCACCGGCAGCGGTGCAAAGCTGCTCCTGAGCCAGAAAAAAAATGGAGATTTTTTCGCCTGTGCATGGCTTCATCTATTCCGGAGAGATTTCATTGAAAAATACAAACTGAGATTCTTAAAGGGTATCATGCACGAAGACGAACTGTTCTCTGCGATCGCTTATATCAAGGCTGATAGAGTCTCTTATTTAAACGAAGCACTCTACGTCAGAAGACTTCGTGCTGGCTCGCTGATGTCAGAAAAGGATACCTCCAGAAGTGTCAACGGCCTTGCAGCCTGCATTGTAGGATATACAGATGAAATAAAAAAACACGCCAAGGGGGCTGACGAAAGAAAAGCTCTGCTCTACATGACCGACTGTCATGCGAATTTAATGATGCTAAAGTTTGCAAATCTTGAAAAGTCTGAGAAGCAGCTTTCTATACCTGAGATAAAAAAAGCTGCCAGGGGTCTCTCCCCGTTTCGCTACACCGGATGCCGCAAAACAAAGCTCAAACTTAATCATCCTCAGTTTTACTGTTTGGCTCGTGAACTTCTGCTTCCCATACGAAAAATTAAGGCAAAAGAATAAGGCAAGGCGGTTCCTTCGGATAAAACTGAAGGAACCGCCTGCATTTTTCACCCATTCCAAAAGGCAGCTGCCCAAAGAGCCCTGACAAATTACATTATCCATTATTTACTAAAAACGGAGTGTTTTTCATGGTATTAGAACATACAGATTATCACAAAACGGTTATGTTCTAATACATCTTAGTGACTACATCACCCCAAAGATTAACCGTACCAATAAAGGCTCTCCCTCGTCCGTTACACTAAGGGGTTCACTTGGGTTGGCACTCATCACGCTTGACACATGATCATACTAGTATTTGAAAGTCCTCTTGATATACCTTTTTGACTATTCCATATTCCAAAGCAAACCAACTATAGAAACATCTTACGAACGATTCTGAACCATATTTTTTCATATGTAGTTTTGGGAATGAGTCCCACTATCTTACACGCTTTTCTAAAGCCATACCTATCATACGCTCTCCAAAACAAATCTCGGTTAGAAGAAGGTCGTGCAGGCTCACGCAGATTTGGCTGAATGCACTCTTCTCTGTTCATTTGAAAGAATTCCAGATCATCCTTTATCAACGAGAACAATTCATGTCCTTTTTCTGTGTTACACATTACCAGCGATATGCCTAAATCATCATCAAAATCCGGATGATGTTTTTCGATTCCCCAATAATCCCCCAATGTTATGTCCCCGACACGCTCATAATTGGAGAACGGACAGATGTGACAAGATGGCCTGATGACTAAATGGTTAAAATACAATTTAAAAAACAAGCCTTCGTTTTGGGCTTCTTTTATTCTTATTTCACCATTACGATCAAGGATAGTCAGCGTACTATTATGCCATCCAACACCGGATTTATCTCTAAAAGATATTGCCCCGATTTCTCCTTTAAAAGTTTTTGTCAAATACTCCTTCCACATAAGCGGACTTGGAACTCCGTGGCAAACAATATCACATGTATACAAATTTACCCGCTCTTCATCAGTAATCAATTTCAGAAGTCCCGCAATTTGGCAAGGCGCACCGGAAAACAGGATTTTCTTTCCCGCTTGAAGATCACTCCTTGCTTTACGAAAGCAATCGTTCATATCGCTTTGAACATACTTAGATACACAGAACTTTCTCCATTCCTCCGCATCTTCACTTCGCATATGCTTAACGGCAAACAAGTCATCAAAAGCTGCACCGTAAATCACTCCATGTTCTTTTTCCATATATTTACACAGTTTTGAAAAGACCCCCCCGCTGCTACTATTTAGTCTTTCATTTAGCGTTTTATTCTTACAAGCATATATGGATTGCTTGATTTCTGTTTTAGGAACCTCTCCAAATGGGCAGACTTTCACGCATAAACCACATGATATACAACGATTTCTATTAATTTCAGGATAACAAAAGCCTTCTGAATCACTAACCATTGAAATTGCATTGCGCGAACAGGCAGAAAAACAAGCAGAACATCCACAGCACTTTTCTTTTTTTGTAAATACACTCTGAACCACTTTTAGCCATCTCCTACCTTTTTACACGTTTTAGAGCCCTGTCAATTACCCACTTTTTTTCTGCCTTATTTAACACTAAAACAAAGTTCAAGGAAACTCCCAAAACAGTAATAATTGCTGCCTGTGCAAACCAAATAAACCAGCTAACATCAGAAAAAAGACTTTTCACTCCAAATCCAGCAACACATACAATAAAAAGAGAAACAACACTTTTTATCAATTCGGGAAAGAAACAATGCCACGGCATGCCAATATATTTAGCTGCAAAGGGAGCATGGAATAGTAGAGCAATCAACACTGATCCGACTAAACTTACGCCAGCTATTGCATACACTCCCAAAGATGTGACTTTTATGCATATGTATGTTGTTGAGATACTCCACACACCATATGTTATCAACGCAATCGAGCTGGACTTAACGTGATTTGTTATAGTAAAAATTTGATAAATAGGTTGCAATGGCCCTGTAATACAACTGTTAGTAATTGTTAATACAGACAGGATATTTATTACTCTTGAAGGCTGTTCAGGAACCCATAGAGAAAAGAATTGCTCTCCTATTACGATAAGAATTGCCGAAGGGATACAACAGAATACGCACATTATTTTCATTGCCGATTTTGTAGTTGCAATCAGTTCATTATTGTTTCCATCAGCATACAACTTCATCATATTCGGACTGAAAACACTTGAGATTGTCGCGTTAAAAGTTGCCGTAATATTAGGAATTGTTTTAGCAACGGATAAATACCCCATCTCAGTGGAGCCAATCAGCAGATTTGCAATCAATAGGTCAAGGCCAGACGAAAAGATCTGACTTAATCTCGTAATACTATTCCAAATACCAGAAGATAGTATCTCCCGAAATAATGCTGTATCGAATGAATTATGGTATATTTTTAAATCAGGTGTTAACTTTTTATGATAATAAAAATTGCATATAACAATGTAAACAGTTGCAATAAAAGTGCCTATCGCCATAAAAATTATACTCGGACTAAAAACATAGTACAATCCTATAATACAAATGATTTTGATAATATTTGATTCAACATTTCGGATATTGTTTTTGTCTAAATGATTAGACAAAAAATAACAATTTCCATATGTTGAAAAAAAGAGATTGATAATAAAAGTAATAAATGTTAACGCAAATGTAATCTTTACCTCATACACCATTTGTACAGGAATATTAACGATAGAATCCAAAAAAAGCACAATCAACAAGGAAGGAATTAACAAAATAACCGATAATACAATATTTGATACTGTCACAGCAGAAAAATACTTATTGGCTTTATCTATATTACCTCTTTCACGCTCTAACATGATGAATCGGCTGGACATGGAATTCAAAGCAATACTAAAAACTGTTGCGTAATTGGCGAAGTCATTTGACATTTTAAGAAAGCCGTATGCATCTGAACCAAGATTTTTAGTAATAAAGGGCGTAATATAAAAACTAATGAACAAATTCAGCAAAAAGGCGATTACACTATATATCATATTTATCATTATTCTTCTTTTGCTAAATTCTGCTTTAGAACTCATTTTATCCTCCCTTAATGCGTTCATAATATCAGGAACACATATTTTCTAAATTACTCAAAATGAATTCTTTTGAGCTTTTGATCATTTCAGAAAGAACTAACCGTGCATTTTTATAATTACAATCAGATAATCTCATTGATTCATCATAACTACTTAATAATCTATCCTGTAATCCTATCAATTCTAACAAGTCTTTATTTCTGGAACTGTATTTAGGATGTCCAATACAATAAAAATTCTTTTCATAAATTATAGAAAAAGCCATTCCATGGAAAGACGTGGTACATACATACTCTGCATTTTTTATCAAAGACACAAAATCCAACGGGCCACAATCGATCAATTGAACAATATCGTTCTGATTATCCATTTTTTGGTATGTAATACTAATTAGATTTAGTTTCCTTTCTTTTGCAATCTTTCTAGCCAAATCATATATATCATTACTTGTTTGAAATGCATAGACGAGCAAGTATGGTTCACTAATATCTATTTCCGCTTTTTCAGCTATACTATCCCACCTCTGCTTATCAAGAAGAAAAACCGGATCTAAAACGGTTTCAGCTGCCAGACCATAATGCGATTCTATATATTGGGCAAGACCAGATTCTCTAACACCAATTGCAGTAAAACTTTTCAATAAGGGTTCAATAGTCTCTCGCCATTCCTCTTTGAACGAATCCGTACCACAACTTGCACCATAAGCTATCCGTTTGGCATCCCCTGCGTATTTTCCAAAATATTCAACGGCAAACCCATTTGTCAGATCCGGATTCCATATTTGATCGCTACCGAAAATAACAGCATCATATCGTACGTTTACTAATTCATTTCGATCAAAATAGACTTTTTTTGATAAGCGCATTTCATTTCGCATAAAGCAATCAAATTTTATTCTTTTTCTGCTAATGTTTCGATAATAGCCTTTTATGTGACGGTATATATACTTGAGATTACCTTTTAATCGCCCTTCTTTTTTTGTTATTTCATTCCGAGTATGAACACCTTCCCATTGATCTATATATGGAAATCTATAATCTAAAACCTCACAATCGTATCCCAAATCATTGATTGCTTTTACTAAAGCATACGCCTGCAACATGGCCCCATAATTATGAGCCATATGAAAAGTCATTGTAGCTATTTTTAGATCATTACTCATATTCATTCTCCCATACCGCACTTATAGCTTTTAATCTTGAAAGATACACTTCTCTCGCTTGAAATGCATCTTTTAACTCTCTTTTCATTTTTAACAGTAATTCGGGCGAAGTCAAAACGCTCTCTATCCCGCTTTTCAAGCCCTCAAATGAATTAGCGGTTATTATTCCATATCTTGGATCAACAAGTTCTTTTACTGCCTCACAATCTGCCGCAATAACAGGCACACCCAAAACTAATGATTCCTGGATAGATAATCCAAAGCTTTCAGATATTGACGAGCAAATAAAACAATCTGCTGCTTTCATGTAAGGATAAGGATTATCCAATCTCCCTAAAACTTTAACATTTTTTAGTTTGAATTCACTTATCTTTGATTCGAGCGTCTCTCTTTGGTCTCCCTCACCAATTACCCATAATTCAAACTTAAACTTTTTATTTAGTTCATTTACAACGTCTATCAACAAATCATATTGTTTGTGTTTATCTAACCTTCCGACTGTAACAAACAATGTATCTGCTGATCTGTTCACGATTTCGTTATTCGCTTTATTTCTTATCAATTCATCGTTTAGAGGATTATACCTCACGCACAGATTCCCCGGATCTCCTATCTCAGATATCACACTCCGCTTAGCTGCTTTTGATACGCAAATCACCCTATCATATTTTTTTAAACAAGTGAGTTCTTCTTCGTTGGTGTGAAAGCAAGATTTCGTCCAGTGGAAGCAGTTATAATCAGTGTGTATCCACGCAATTTTCTTTTTTGCTTTTACATTCGATATCTCAATTGTTACAGGTCCCTCTTTTAATGCTATAGCAACATCATATTTATGGAATCCCCAAATGGTGTACAAAATCATTCTGGAATAGACTTTATCTATAAACCGTTTTATAGAAAACTTCCTATAACCCACAAAGCAATGTGTCCTGATAAAATGTGTCCTATTATTAAACATCTTATAAAACTCTGATCTATTGCCTTTATCCACCATTACTGTTATGTTATAATCTTTCTTTTGGAGATAGGTCACCAAATTAAACAACACATTTTCTACGCCACCTCCTAATAACAAATCGTTTCTAATCAAAATTCTTTTCATTTGTTTTACGCCTTCTTTTTCAACGCCTTATCTAAACGGACTCTGCCAGATCTAGGAAAGAGTATGTGGTTTTACTCCCGTATAACCTGCAAAAATGGTTTTATACATCCAATAGTATAGGGCCATAACCAATGAAATAATAAAAACATCCCGCAACGTAATCCAACGCAATCGTTATCACAGAAGCATAATTCACCATATTGTTGTCTGATCCAACATAACCGTAAGCCTCCGCTCCGGCGGCACGAACAAGGTACGGAGTAAAAAAGAAGCTTATCCCATAGCCTATCACCATGGACAGGCCAGCGGCAATCATGTTAATGATAAACAGATTTCCTCGGTTATTTACTCTCATGCTTACCTTTAGCCTCCTTTACCCATAGCTGTTCCAACAAAAATCTCTACCCACTATTATAAACGATATCCACTGAAAAAGCAAGGGCGTTATGAATATTTAGGAGCATTTTGTGATTATTCCGAGACTTGTTTCTCGGTCATAAGAAGCAGATTTCTTCGGGCACCGACATCCCCAGTAATAAACGCCCCTACCCTCTTCTCCGTAATTCTATTACACTCAGACGCTCTCACATCAGAAAGGTGCTTCCAGCACTTATCAACTCCATTGTTCAGTATTCCGTAGGGTACACTTTGCACGGCAAATCCACTTGCTAACAAACGTATGAACGCAAAACGACCGCAGGGCATACAGCCCTGCGGTCGTTCTCATCAATAAAACGTCGCGACTTCCTTCTCCGGGGGTGCGGAATCCGTTATCTCTATCACGTGCAGGACAGGACCCTTACCGCGGTAGAACTTATGCTTCTGAACGCTTATCTTCGCCTTCATGATGCTCCAGCCACGCTCACGTCGCTTCGACGGATCATCAGACTCCGTCACAAACCAACAGAACTGTATGTCCTCCACGCAGCAAGTCATGACGTTGCGTCCCATAGCGAAGACCTCCGGCGGGAACTTCGGGTTGCGAGCAGCAAGCCCCTTGAAGGTCACCGTCTTGCCGTCGTATTTGGCCGGTTCTTCCATGATGTCACGGTAGAACAGCGCGAAATCACGGTCCTCGATGACTATCTCGTCCTTCTCGATGTCGAACGGGAGCGGATCCTCGATGTCGTCGTAGGCGATACCGCCGTCCTTGTACTCATACGCTATCTCCGCACGTCTGCTGACGCCGCGTACTATCTTGTGGTACTCCATTGCATCCATTCCGCGGTCTGCACGGTTGAACACGACCAGTTCGCACATATTCAGCTTATCAACGACAAGGCTGCGCATATTCGCGTTGTAGTTGAGGAAGGTCGAAGCGTCCGCGAAGAACATGACCTGATATATCGCCCAGCCGTCCGGCATTGCGTTGAAGAGCTCCTTTATCAGCCACATTCCGTTGTATTCCACGACGACTCTCTCCGCGCGGGTCTCATCAACGAGCCTTTGCAGATTCGCCTCGTTCAGATCACTCATGTCCTCGATAGTGCGGAACTCCACGTTCTTCGAGGGATAACCGGACGGGTCATACTCCTCTATGCCCTCCTCGCAGACCAGCACGAGCGTGCGCTCGCCGCTGTTGAAGCGTTTGTCCATGAGGGTCTCCTGTATGAACTTGGTCTTTCCGGCTTCGAGGAAGCCAAGGAACAGATATACCGGAACTTCTTTATTTGCGGGCATATCCCCTACCCCCTTATTCAGCTGTGCGGAAGAGCTCAGCGAGCGCAGCTTCATTTATCTTCGAGCCTATAACGCAGAGTCTTCCGATAGTAGAAGCACTGCCTGTGCGGACATCCGGTACGCCGGGAACGTAGTCGAAGTGTATCCACTGACCGTCCTTGCCGGGAACTATGCCCTTTGCACGGAGCACTGTGCCGAACTTAGCATCGTCGGAAAGAGCGTTCAGAGCAGCAGTGATCTCGTCCGCGGAGTAGCTTGCGGGAGTCTCGACGCCCCAGCTCGTGAACACCTCGTCCGCATGGTGGTGGTGATGATGTTCGTGGTCGTGGTCATGGTCGTGACAGCCGCAGGTGCAATCCGGACCGTGGTCATGGTGGTGTTCGTGCTCGTCATCGTCATGATCGTGGTGGTGGTGTTCATGCTCATCATCGTGATGGTGATGTTCATGCTCGTCTTCGTCGTGATCGTGGTGATGATGATGCTCATGCTCGTCTTCGTCATCATCGTCATGGTGGTGGTGATGATGCTCGTGCTCTGCCTCCTCGAGGAGTGACTTCAGCTCGTCATCGAGAGTATTCTTCTGGGTCATAGCTTCAACGAGCTGCTGACCGGTAAGCTGCTCCCACTCGGTCGTAACTACAGGGGCAATGGGATTAAGCTCGCGCAGGAGCGCGATGACCTCGCTTATCTTCTCCTCCGAGAGACCCTGTGTATGGCTGAGGATTATGCAGCTTGCATAGGTTATCTGATTATTGAAGAACTCGCCGAAGTTCTTGTGGTACATCTTGCACTTCTTTGCGTCAACTACAGTCGTGAAGCCGTCGAGCTGCACGTCGTGGGCGTCAATATTCTGGACAGCGCGGATAACGTCGCTGAGCTTTCCGACACCGGAGGGCTCGATGAGGATACGGTCGGGAGCAAAGTCTGCGAGGACCTTTTCCAGCGCCTTGCCGAAGTCTCCGACGAGACTGCAGCAGATACAGCCGGAGTTCATCTCAGTTATCTCGACGCCTGCGTCCTGTAAAAATCCTCCGTCTATGCCGATATCGCCGAACTCGTTCTCGATGAGGACGAGTTTCTCGCCCTTGTAGCCCTCAGCGATGAGCTTCTTGATGAGTGTGGTCTTTCCGGCGCCCAAAAAGCCGGAGAATATGGTTATCTTTGTCATAGATACGCTTCCTTTTTTATAGATATACATATATTATACCACCATTTCATGCGGTTTGTAAAGAGGTTTGATAGAAATATCACTTTTTCCGCACCATATGCCATGAAAAAAGGCGGGAAAGGGACTCCCCTTCCTCGCCTTTTGCCGTTATGTTAAAGAGTGAAATCAGTCATCAAGCCATGCCTGCTGTGATGATAGCCATCTTGTAGACCTCATCAGCGGTGCAGCCTCTGGAGAGGTCGTTGATAGGAGCGTTCAGGCCCTGGAGTATCGGACCGTAAGCCTCGAATCCGCCGAGTCTCTGAGCGATCTTGTAGCCGATGTTTCCTGCCTCGATGAGCGGGAAGATGAATGTGTTAGCCTGTCCTGCTACCTTGGAATCCGGGCACTTGGTCTTTGCTACCTCTGCGGATACAGCAGCGTCGAACTGGAACTCGCCGTCGATGACGAGGTTCGGGTCAAGCTGACGAGCCTCGATAACAGCGTCGTGGCTGAGCTGTACTGTGCCGCCCTTGCCGGAGCCGTATGTGGAGAAGCTGAGCACAGCTACCTTCGGGTCGATACCGAAGAAATCAGCTGTTCTTGCAGTCTCAACAGCTACCTCAGCGAGCTGGCGTGCAGCAGTGAGGACAACATTGCCGTCCTTGTCGAGTCTGTCAGTGTAAGCGAGATTGATAGCGCAGTCGCCCATAGCTATCTTCTCCTCCTTGCCGTCCTTCTCGCGGAAGAGGATAAAGGACGAGCTTACAAGGTTGGAGCCCTTCTTGGTCTTGATTATCTGAAGAGCGGGACGTACTGTGTCTGCGGTGGAGTATGTAGCTCCGCCGAGGAGAGAATCAGCCTTGCCAGCCTTAACGAGCATAGTGCCGAAGTAGTTGGACTTCTTGAGCAGTTCGCGGCACTCCTCCTCAGTCATCTTGCCCTTGCGGAGCTCTACCATCTGTGCAACGAGAGTGTCCATCTCGGGGTATGTAGCGGGGTCGAGGATCTCTGCGCCGTCGATCTTGAAGCCGCCGGCAGCCGCAGCAGCCTTGACCTCGTCAACGTTTCCGCAGAGGATAACTCCCATGAGCCCCTCGGAAAGAAGGCGGTCAGCTGCGGAGAGTATCCTTGCGTCGCTGCCCTCTGTAAATACTATAGTCTTCTTGCTCGCCTGAAGATTGGCGATGAGCTTGTCAAACATTCCCATATCGTTTTACCTCCGATAAAAATAGTATATGTATAGTATAGCACACTTTTTTCAGTTTTTCAATACCCCCGCGCGGAACTTTTCACTCAGGGTGAGCGGGAGTTATCTCCCAGTAAAAACGCCGGCGAGAGGCTGGGAAATCGTCCATGACACCGTGTTCGGGGTCATAGAAGGTGCCGGAGCAGTACAGCGACCAGTGCCAGCAGCGCGGGGTCTCAAGGCTCAGCAGAGCGAGCGGGGGCAGTTCGGAACGGTCGGAGACGGGTATGCGCTGCGGCGAGAGCGTGAAGCCGTAGTGTCCGAGCGCGAGCCTCATCTCGCGGAGGTCGGTCTCGCGGTCGTTCCCGAGGAGGGAGACTACCTCCCCGACTGTCAATCCTGCGACCATAGCTATCACAGCCTGTCCGCACTGGAGATCGGTCGGCTCATGTATGTAAGAGATGTCCATGTCTTCGTCCTTTCAGCGGAAGATATCGTTATCATAATGATATTACAAACAGGATTATTTGTCAAGGATTCTACGATTGTTGTATTTTCAACTAAATTTCGCATAAGCAGTTGACTATTTTGGTGAATAGTGATATAATATCTTATATATGACCGATACGGCGGCATCACACCCAAACTGAAGACTATACCATGAAACGATCCCAGTTAGATTATAATAATGGATCAGCCCTGCTCTGCGGGCTGCGCAAGATAAAGCACTCTGCGCAGCAAAGCGCACCGGCAGGAACAAATATGTGAAATACTGATGAGCCCTTATTCTTCATGAAAGGCGGTGAGATGATGGGGTTCTTTGAAACTAACGGTCTGGCGTCATACTCAAACGTCGGCGATGTAGTCGTAATGGCAATGGTAATGCTCATGGGGATACTGCTCATGCAGAGCTATTTCCGCAAGAACGCCGGCATAAAGATAATGCTTTGCATTCTCGCAGAGGTCTTCGCTGCAGCGATCGTCAAGATGCTGTACCGCGCCGTCGTTGCAAAGCCGCACCCGAATATCCAGCTCGCGTACTGTCTCAGGGAGATACACTATATCCTGCTGACCTTCGTGCTGCTGATGTACGCTCTGTACATATTCGAGCCCCTGTGGATCCCGCAGAGAAAGCAGCGGAAATATATGCGGGCGATGTTCTGTCTCGCTGTCGCGACCGTGATAGTGGAGATACTCGGTATCGTATTCAAGTTCGGCTTCTATTTCCGCGATGACGGTACCACCCACAGAGGCATAACGACTTACCTGTTCTCTTACTTCATGATAATAGGCTCTATCCTCGTGATGATAATAAAGTACCGTCACAGGCTCATCAAGCAGGTCTTCGCAAGCCTTATCGGACTCAATCTCATCTCGATAATGATGGTCGTGCTGCAATGGAAGCACGGAAGCAGCTCCTACACCACCTTCGCGTACTTCGTGCCTATCATCGGCATGGTCTATATGTTCCACTCAAACCCGTTCGATGTTGACACCGGCGCGGTCGGTGAAAGGTTCTTTGCAGAAGAACTTGAAGAGTGCCTGAACAGCCATTCCAAGATGACGATCATGCTCTGCTCTATCAATAATTTCGATGAGCTCATACGCTCGTCAAAGGAGCTGAAATACGAATTCTATCAGTTCTTCCGCACCAACGTCAAGCGCGGCGTCCTCTACAGTTTCCCGAACGGCAGGATGCTTCTCGCCCTGCGTGCAGGCAAGAAGGCTGATCTCTCGGACACCGTCAGCCATATGCTTGACGACTTCAGAAAGAGCTACAACAAATTCCGCCACGACTACAAGATCATTATTCTCGAAACATCGGATAAGATCTCGAATACGCAGGACTACGTCAACCTGCTCGATTACATCGAGAGCAGGATGGAATTCAACCAGGAGCATTTTGTCAGCGACGATGACATCGAACGCTTCTACAACAGCAGCTATATCCTCAGACAGCTTGAGGACATCGTCCAGAAAAAAGACCTCGCCGACGAGCGCGTGCTCGTTTACTGCCAGCCGGTATTCAACATAAAGAAGGGCAGATACGATACCGCAGAGGCTTTGATGAGGCTCAAACTCGAGCAGACCGGAATGGTCTTCCCCGATCAGTTCATACCGCTCGCTGAGAAGTACAACCTCATCCACAGCCTTAGTCTTGTGATACTCAACAAGACCTGCGCCGCTGTCCGAGATTTTATCGAGGAGGGCTACGAGCTGCGGCGCATCTCGGTCAACTTCTCCGAGATCGACATACGCTACAAGGAGTTCTGCAGCGAGGTCCAGAAGATAATCGACCGCAACGGCATACCCTATGACAAGATAGCAGTCGAGATAACCGAGAGCCGCAGCGACGCGGACTTCAATATCATGAAGGAAAAGGTGCTCGAGCTCCAGAAGCTCGGTATCAAATTCTACCTCGACGACTTCGGCACGGGCTACTCGAACTTCGAGCGTATCATGGAGATACCCTTCGACATCATCAAGTTCGACCGCTCCATGCTGATAGAGTCGAACAAGAGCGAATCGTCGAAGTACATGGTCAACACCTTCGCGAATATGTTCAACAACCTGAAATACGCGGTGCTGTTCGAGGGCGTCGAGAATGCCGACGACGAGCAGAACTGCATGAATATGAACGCGAAATACCTGCAGGGTTACAAGTACTCAAAGCCTATCCCCATCGAGCAGCTCAGGGATTTCCTCTCTAAGGCGGAGGAGCCCGAAGCCGGAGCGGGCTGATACAAAACGAACAGGGAACGCTCCCCGAGGGGCGTTCCCTGTGAGCTTATTTGAGGAAGCTGCCCAGCTGTCACTTTTACAGAGGTAATACTATGGCAAACATAACGTACATCACAGATCTCGGCGAGCCGGGACTGGAGATATTCTCCGGACTCTCCGAGCCGCAGCTCCGCCACTGGTTTGAGCCGGATGAGGGGCTGTTCATCGCGGAAAGTCCCCGCGTCATCGAGCGCGCGCTCTCTGCCGGATACTTTCCCCACGCCCTCCTCGTGGACAAGTCCCACATAGACGGAGAGGCGGCACAGGTGATCTCAATGTGCGGGGACATACCGGTGTACGCCGGGGAGAATTCCCTGCTGAAGCAGATTACCGGATTCAATCTTGCTCGGGGAGCACAGTGCGCGATGAGACGCCGTACTCTGCCGTCCGCGGAGAAGCTGATACAAGGCGTGAGCCGTGTCGCAGTCCTCGAAAACGTAGTGAACCCGACCAACGTCGGGGCGATATTCCGGTCGGCGGCGGCGCTCGGCATAGAAGCTGTGCTGCTCACCGAAGCGTGCAGCGACCCGCTGTACCGCCGTGCCGCGAGGGTCAGCATGGGGACTGTTTTTCAGGTACCGTGGACGTACATCGGCACCGCCGTGCAGGGCTTGGATATGCTCCGCTCGCACGGCTTCGTGAGTGCGGCAATGGCTCTGCGGGAGGACGCCCTCAGCATCGGCGACGAGCGCTTGAAAAAAGCAGAGCGGCTCGCGGTCGTGCTCGGGACCGAGGGCGAGGGTCTGCTCCCGGAGACTATCTCCGCCTGCGACCACACCGTTATCATTCCCATGGCTGCCGGCGTGGACTCGCTGAACGTCGCCGCCGCGAGCGCAGTGGCGTTCTGGGAGCTGCGTGACAGGGACAAAACAGAATAAAAAAAGAGCGGCGCTTACTCACGGTAAACGCCGCTTTATTGTTTATTTCACAGGGAGCTCTGTCACCAAGCCCGCCTCAAACTGCTGGACAGCGAGCGCGTCGTTGTTGGAAACTCCGTCCCCGCCGCCGATGACATCGGCATTTTTCCTGCCCTGAACGGTGAGCGCGAACTCGTCGGGGTCTGCCTGCGATCGCATTATCGCGACCGCGTCAGCCATATTCACGTAGCCGTCCTCGTTCGCGTCGCCGGCGATGTACTTCCCGGACTGCCCGTCTGTGCTTGCCGGAGCGGTCGTGGTCGTGATGGTCTCAGAGACAGCTGCGGAGGTAGTCGCTGTTACTGCACCGCCGGGCTCCTCAGCGAATCCCCACGAAGCGAGCTCGATGTCTTTGTCGGAGAAGATGAAGTAGAGGTCGTGCGTGCCGCCGACTGCCGCAACGTCGCTGCTGTAAACGTCCGTGAGGGCGTCTGTGTCGAAGTCCACCGCAGAAAGAACATCGCCCGTCGGGCTGTCAAGTCGCACCTCGACCCTGCCCTTGCCCTTGACGTTTGCAGTGAACGCAATGTCCTTGTTGAGCAAAGGGGCATTCCCGGTGGTATTGCCTTCCGGGACAGGCTCCGCGAACAGCTGGATAGCGTCTGCGGACTTGCTGTAAACGAACGCCGCATAGTCGGAATCGTAAACGGTATCGCCGTCGGAGAAGCCGTTCCAGATATTCTTCAGACCGTCCGCCCACTCGCGGGTGTTGGTCAGCTCGGATTCAAGGTCAAAGGTGTACGCTCCATTGACTACGACAGAATCGACGATGAAGGTTATCTTCACGTCGTTATCGACCGTGAAATAGCCCATGTTCATCATGCCGGACGCTCCGCCGATATCGCAGGTAACGGCGTATTTGCCCGTGCCGGATATCTCCGCAGAGCCGACCTTGTCGTCGCCGGAACTGTCTGAGGGATTCATCGAGACCGTGGTATCGCCGGTCACGGAGGTGACTGTGATGTCGTAGCGGATCGTGTCGATCACGGTAAGCTCCCTCTCCGCGGGAGCCTGCTCAGCGCCGCCCTCATCGGCGGTGAACTCCACGCCCTTTACGCTCACCCACGCGCCGTCCGCGCTGCTGATGACAGTCGGGGCGTAGGGGTCAGTGAGATCGTAGGTCGTGTCAGCAGTGTTGTTGACCTGCGCGGCGGGATTCACCGTGAACGGGTCAACGCTCACGAGGTTGCTGACGCCCCTTTTCGTGCCACCGCCGGGAGTGATAGTGACAGTGGATTCGTCAACCTCTATCTCGTCCACGCACATACTCCTGTACGAGCCGGTTATCCCCATGCCGTTTTTCAGCGAGAGAGTGTGGTAGAACATATACCACTTCCCGCCGAATTTATGCAAATGAGTGTGATTGTTGGAGTAATCGAAGCCCGACATTCCAGGGTTCTTGAAGCACTCTCCCCTCATCTCCCAGCTGTCGGGGTCGAGCGGTGTCTTGGTGGTCATGTACACCATAGAGCAGCCGGTCGGGACGGGGCATTCGTACTCCCACTTCTCGCTGTGGTCGTTCCAGTCGGAGCAGTAGGTGTAGACGTAGGTGCCGTTGATGTAGTTCAGCTCGCTCGCCTCGAAGTTATAGGGAGCGGGTATCACGGCAAAGTCGCTCGCGAATGAGACCATGTCCTCGCCGAGCCGGACTATGCGTGCCGAGCCGGGCATATAGTCCGTGCCGCCGGAAGCCTTTCCTGCACCGAACGACAGCCAGCCCACGCCGTTGTCGTCGATGACGACGCCGGGGTCGAACGGGTTGGGACAATCCTTGAGTCCGGGAGTAGACGTTGATATAAGCGGCTTGCCGAGAGGGTCGGTCCAGCCTGTGACTGGGTCTGTCGAGGTGATGACGCCCGTGCCCATACCGTTATTCGAGAAGTAGAGGTAGAAATGCGTGAGGCCATCGTCCTCAACGCGGGAGCATATCGACGGCGCCCATGAATTCGTTATCCACGGTGCGACCTCGCCCACGTTTATCTCGCCGTGGTATACCCAGTTCACCATGTCATCGGTCGAGAAAACGAGCAGCGACTTTATCTGCTCATAGGTGTTGTCCTTGTCGGGACCCGCCTTCAGGAACTGCTCGTGGTCGTTCGTGCCGTAGAGGTACAGCCTGCCGTTGTACTCCACTGCGGTCGGGTCCGCACAGTAGAATTCGGACGAAATAGGGCTGTTGAACTTCGTGTTCTTGTAATTGTTAGCACTTATCTTATCGGCGCTGATAGTTATCCCTCCCATCGTTTCGATCGCATCCGCACTTATGACTGCGGGAGCGTTCTCTGCTGATACCGGTGCTGCCGAAGCTGCCGCTGACACACACATTGCCGCGGAAATTAGAGCCGCAGCGGCGCGCCTGTGAAATTCCTTCATAAACATTTCCTCCTGTTATTGAAATTTTAACGGTCGTATGTTATAATTATCTTAGCACAGCGTATCGCTGTTTTGTAGTAAGTATCAGGACAATCTTTAGCATTTTTAGGACATGGAGGTGAGACTATGACGTTAGCGCTTCCGCTCCGGATATTCACCGAGAGCGAGGACTTCCCTTTCTACATACATTACGGTTTCCACGAAAAAGAATGCCATATGCACACCCACGCGGACTTCTTCGAGCTCGTCATCGTCCTCGCCGGGAGCGCCGAGCATATCGTCGGCGAGGAGCGCTACCTCATCTCCGAGGGCGACGTCTTCGTCATCGACAGCAACACCGCCCACGGCTACATCGGCGCGAAAGACTTCCGTATCTGCAACATCATGTTCAAGCCGGAGATCATGCTGCGGGATATCTACGATATCCGCAAAACTGCCGGATTTCAGGCACTTTTCGTCCTCGAGCCGCAGTACGCGAGCCAGATGAAGTTCACGAGCCGCCTGCGCCTCGAGCACGACCGATACCTCTCGGTGCGCAGCGACATCGACGTCATGATAAAGGAATTCAACGCCCGTCAGGAGGGCTGGCAGACCGTCGTTTACGCGATGTTCGTGCGGCTCATCGCGGAGCTCTCGCGGCTGTATCAGTCCTCAGCGGACAGCGGTCACTCGGACATCATGAAGCTCGCCGCCGCCACAGCCTACATCGAGCGCAACTTCTGCGATGACATCTCCGTCGCTGATCTGGCGCAGATGTCAGGCTACTCCGAGCGGCAGTTCAGCAGGCTCTTCCACTCGGCTTTCTCGACCACTCCCAACAGCTACATCACCGAGCTCCGCCTCGAAAAGGCACAGCTCCTGCTGCGCACGACGACTACGTCCGTCGGGGAGATATCATGGAACTGCGGCTTCGGCGACCAGAATTACTTCAGCCGCATTTTCAGGCAGCAGACCGGGCTCACTCCGACCGAATACCGCCGGAGCTCATTCGCCCTTCCCAAATGACACAGGAGGAACTATGTTCTGGATAATACTTTTTCTCACGCTCATGCTGCTCGCTGCGGGCGGCGTGATCTACCTCATCGCTGGCTTCCACAGCTTCAGCTTCATCAGACGGCTCGGCGAAAAGCACAAGCTCCTCGCATGGGGAGCGTCAGTGCTCCCCGTTGCGGCGCTCGCGGGCTTCGCGGTGATAAACTGGTACACGGTCATCGTCGTTGTGCTGCACCTTATGGTGTTCTGGATGCTCGCGGACCTCATCGGATTTGCCATGTTCAAGCTTGCGAAAAAGCCTCGCTCAAGCAACATCGAGGGCGTGTGCGCGATACTATTCACGGCTGTGTATCTCGCTGTCGGCTGGCAGCTCGCCCACAGCGTCCGGGAGACGGACTATGCCCTCCGCTCGGACAAGCTGTCCGCGGGTGAGAGCCTGCGTATCGCCGTTATCGCCGACGTCCATCTCGGCATCACGCTCGACGGTGAAGACTTCGCGGAGCAGATAGACCGGATACAGGATACAGACCCCGATATTCTGGTCATCGTCGGGGATTACGTTGACGACGACAGCTCCCGCGCGGACATGACAGCTGCGTGTGCAGCGCTCGGCAGGCTCGACACGACATACGGGGTGTACTTCGTCTACGGCAACCACGACAAGGGCTACTTCGACAGCCGCGATTTCACCGCGGACGAGCTCCGCTCGGAGCTCGAGAGGAACGGGGTCACTATCCTCGAGGACGAGGTGCAGCTCATCGGGGATCGGTTCTGCATTATCGGCAGGCAGGACGGCTACACCGAGGACCGCGCGGAGATCTCCGCCCTCATGGAAGGTATCGACAGCTCGCGGTACACGATAGTCCTCGACCACCAGCCCAACGACTACGACGCTGAAGCGGCTGCGGGAGCCGACCTCGTGCTCTCCGGACACACCCACGGCGGACCGCTTTTCCCGGCGGGACAGATAGGCGTCCTGACCGGTCAGAACGACCGCTTTAAGGGCAGCGAGGTGCGCGGCAGGACGACCTTCATCGTAACGTCCGGTATTTCCGGCTGGGCGATACCCTTCAAGACCGGCACGCAGTCGGAATTCGTGGTGGTGGACATCGCAGGAAACGCTTGACACGCCCCAAACAACGTGATATAATGTACAACAGGAATAATTACCGCAGTCCGAGTGAGGGAAGTTCGGTGCAAAGCCGTCGCAGCCATCACTACCGTGATCTGGCGTGAGCCAGTAAGTCGGGATACTCACCGGATACAGCGAAGAGCCGAGTGCCCTCGGATATGGAGGACGCAGCGACACATGGACAGTCCATGCCTATGGGATAGCTGCGCCTTTCCGGTCGTACCCGGAGAGGCGTTTTTTATTGATGTACCAACTATATCTTGGATCTGATACTTGACAAAAATGATATTTATCTGCGTTGCAAAAGTTTGCAATACGAAATTATTCCTTCACTTTTGCGCCTTGACAAATTACATTTTTGTCTGCGTCTGAACTTCAAGATTTAATGGGTACATCAGTATCGTGGAGGTCATGATGGAGAAAAAGCTGACAGCAGAGGATTGTTCAGCTCTGCTCGTAAAAAAGCAGGAGGAGCTGAAAAGTGCAGGTGAAGCCCGCTACCCCAGGCGTGCCGACTTCACAGGCCGCGAGGTAATGGCGATCAAAGCCTTCTTCGGTCCGTGGGGACGAGCCCTCGAAGCAGCAGGCATCAAGCCGCCGAGATCTGATGATCGCGCCGCCAAGCGCGCTGAAAAGCGTGCGGCGCAGAAGCAGAAGCGGAAAGAATTCCGGAATAAAACCGAAGAAAGAGGTAAAGAAGTATGAAAAAAATCATCACTGTATCCGCAGCGGCAGTTCTCGCTTTCGCAGCAATGGGAGCTCTTCCGGTAAGCGCTGACGACGCACTCAAGGTCAATGTGACTATCGCCGACGCAGAGGGCAAGCTCGCTGTAGTCCAGGAGGAGGTCGAGGTGACTGACGCTGACTCCGACGGCGCACTCACTATCAACGACGCACTTATCATCGCACACGACAAGTGCTTTGAGGGCGGCTCCGCAGCCGGCTACGGCAGCTCGGTGAGCCAGTACGGTCTCGGCATGACAAAGCTCTGGGGCTCTGAGAACGGCGGCAGCTACGGCTACTATGTAAACAACGCTTCCGCTATGTCCCTCGCTGACACTGTCAAGGACGGCGACTACATCAACGCTTTCGTATACACAGACCTCACCGGCTGGTCGGACAAGTACTGCTGGTTCAACGAGAACTCACTCACAGCCAACGACGGCGATACAGTTGAGCTCACGCTTTCCGCAGCAGGCTTCGACGAAAACTGGAACCCCCTTACTCTCGCAGTTGAGGGAGCAATCATCACTGTAGACGGCGAAGCGACAGAGTACAAGACCGACGCAGACGGCAAGGTCAGCCTCCCGCTCACAGCCGGAAGCCACGTTATCAGCGCAAAGTCTGATTCTATGACACTCGTGCCCCCGGCACTCAAGGCTGAGGTCGCAGGTGAGACAACCTCTACATCTACAACTGCTGAGACTTCCACAACTACATCCTCCGCTGCAACTACCACAACAACAGCTGCAACGACTACCGCAGCAGCAACTACCACAGGCACTTCCTCTCCTAAGACCGGCGACAGCGTCCCCGCAGTCGGGATCGCAGCATTCGCAGGCATCGCTGCTCTCGTTTTAGCAAGAAAGAAGAATGAGGACTAAGCCGATTGCCGCGCTTATAGCCCTAATATCAGCGGTGACGTGCCTCGGCGCGAAGCCACTCATATCACACGCAGATACCGTCGGTGAGGCGCAGAGCTTCATCGACGGTATTATCAGCTATAAGCTCGCAGAGACCGGCTCCGGGTCGGTGCAGGACTGGATCAGCGGCGACCTCGCCGCCAACGCCGGGCTGACCTCGGAGTTCTACATCATCGCGCTTAGCCAGAGCGGCGGCTGGTACGACTTCTCCTCCTACGAGAGCTCGCTCGAGACCTACCTTGCGAACAATAACGTCCCCTCGGCGACCTCCAGGCAGAAGTATGCGCTCGCGCTCGCTGCGTGCGGCTCCACGGACAGCTACATCGCGGGCTCGCTGACGGATTCGGTCGGCGCGCAGGGCATAATGAGCTGGGTGTACGGTCTGCATATCCTCAGCAACGGCTACACTGGCGCGGTCACGGCGCAGGAGACGGTGGACTACCTCCTCTCGCAGCAGTTCTCCGACGGCGGCTGGGCGCTCTGGGGGACTGTCGGGGACATCGACGTCACAGCAATGGTCGTGCAGTCCCTCGCGCCGTATTACGGGCAGAACAGCTCAGTCGCGGACGCAGTTGACCGCGCACTTGATATGCTCTCCTCGCGGCAGCTCGACACCGGAGACTTCTCCAGCTACGGCACTGACAACCCCGAGAGCACCGCACAGGTCATCGTGGCGCTCGCCTCTCTCGGCATCGACCCCATGACCGACTCCCGCTTCATCAAGGGCGACAATACCCTGCTGTCCGGACTTGCGCGCTACCGCCGCGACGACGGCAGTTTCTCACACACGGTCTCCGGCGACTACAACCACAACGCGACCTCGCAGGTGTTCTACTCGCTCATCGCGTATATGCGCCAGCAGAACGGCATGACGCCGTTTTACGTCCTCGACCGCCGCGTGCTCCCGGAAACACCCTCCGTGCCAGAGGTCCCCGACGTCACCGAGCCGCAGCAGACCGAGCCCGTCTCCGTCCAGACCACTCCCGCAGATGGAACAGCACCCGCGCAGTCCGCGGCAGTGACCTCCGTGCAGCAGACAGGAACAGCCCCCGCTGAAACGTCCTCTGCGGTGTCAGTGACTACGGTCGCGGCGCTCATATCCGAGCCCGCGGAGATAGTCTCTCTAACTACAGCGACCACAACGGCTGCGGAGACATCGGCGGTCACAACAGTCCGGGCTGCGGCGGCAGCAGCGACCTCATCGGGCGGGTACAAAACTCCCGTGACGCTCATAATTATCGGCACTGCAGGAGTCGCGGCGCTGCTCCTGCTCATCATTGGCAAGCGACACCCCAAGAACTTCATCGCCCTTGCGATAGCGGCTGGAGCGTGCGTGGCGTTCGTGCAGCTCACGGACTTCCGCACCGCCGAGGACTACTACACCCCGCCTGCCGCCAAGGAAAACGCCTCGGGCACCATAACCATGACCATTCGCTGCGACACCGTCGCGGAGCGTGCCGACCACCGGTATATCCCGGAGTCCGGCGTGATACTCGACGTCACCAAGTTCGACATCGCCGACGGCGAGACCGCATACGATATCCTCACGCAGGCTGCCCGGACGTACAGTATCCAGCTCGACACGAAAGGCTCCGGGGACATGGTCTACGTCGCGGGGATAAACTATCTCTATGAGTACGATTTCGGCGAATTATCGGGCTGGATGTACCGTGTGAACAGTGACACGCCCTCCGTCGGCGCGGGAGCGTATGAGCTCTCCGACGGCGACTTCGTGGAATGGCTGTACTCGACCAACATCGGAAATGATCTGAAATGAGGTGACACCATGCGGAGCTTCTCCGACTTCGACCCAATAGCACTGACAGTGTACTTCTTCGCGGCAGCCGGCTCGGCGATGTTCTGCATGGAGCCTGTGAACGCTGTAATTTCGCTGCTCGGCGCGGTAACGCTGTACGTCGTCCGCAGCCGCGGCGGAAAGCTCCGTACGCACCTGTGGAGCGCGGGGCTGTTCGTCGTAATGGCGCTGGTGAACCCGGTCATCACGCACAACGGCAAGACAGTCCTGTTCGTGTTCAACGATGATCCGATCACGCTCGAATCGCTGATATTCGGGCTGACCTCCGCGACGGTGATAACCGCTGTGCTGTACTGGTTCATGACCTTCTCCCAGATAATGACGAGCGACCGCCTGCTGTACGTTTTCGGGGCGCTCTCGCCGAAGCTCGCGCTGGTGCTCTCCATGACGCTGCGCTATGTACGGCTCTTCCGCAGGCGCTGGAGGCAGACCCAGCAGACCCAGCGTGCGCTCGGTCTATACAAGGACGACAATATCATCGACAGTATCCGCGGCGGGCTGCGCGTTTTCTCGATAATGATGACTTGGTCGCTCGAGAGCGGGATAACCACTGCGGACAGCATGGCGGCGCGCGGCTACGGCGTCTGCCGGAGGACGAGCTTCCGCAGATACCGCATAAGACGTGCAGACGCGGCGCTGATCGCGGTCAGCCTTGCGCTGCTAGCAGTGATATGCACCGGCATAGCGCTCGGCGCACTGCACACAGATTTTTACCCCGAATTCACACTGCACAGCTCCGGCACACTGACCGTGCTGTGCCACATTTCATGCTTCGTGCTGGCGTTCCTGCCGTCGGCTTTCGAGGCGGCGGAGGCGATAAAATGGAAATACTTGCAGTCAAGGAGCTGAGCTTCACCTACCCGCAGACTAACGCTCCTGCGGTGTCGGACGTCAGCTTCAGCGTGCGGCGCGGCGAGCTCGTGACAGTCTGCGGCGCGACCGGCAGCGGAAAATCCACCCTCCTGCGTCTGCTGAAGCGCGAGCTCTCCCCGCTCGGGGAGCAGTCCGGCACGCTGTTATTCTCCGGCACTCCCCTCCCCGGGCTAAGCGACAGGGACTCCGCCTCGCGGATCGGCTTCGTCATGCAGGACCCCGAGCAACAGATCGTCACCGACAAGGTCTGGCACGAGCTCGCATTCGGGCTGGAGAACCTTGCTCTCCCGCAGCAGACCATCGCCCTGCGCACCGCCGAGACCGCGAGCTGGCTCGGCATATCCGACTGGTACGACCGCGACGTCGCGGAGCTCTCCGGCGGTCAGAAGCAGATACTCAACCTCGCGTCGGTCATGGCCATGCAGCCCGACCTGCTTATCCTCGACGAGCCCACCGCGCAGCTCGACCCGATAGCCGCCGCGGAGTTCATAAACGCGCTGAAAAAGCTCAACACCGAGCTCTCGCTGACCGTCATCATCGCGGAGCACCGCCTCGGCGAGCTTATCCCCATTTCCGACCGTCTCATGGTGCTCGAAGAGGGACGTCTCATCTTCGACGGCGAGCCGCGAAGCGTCATATCGCAGCTCCGCAGCCGTCCCGAGCTCATGTGCGCTATGCCGGCGGCTGCCCAGCTGTACACCTCCCTCGGCTTCACGGGTGAGGACTGTCCCCTGACCGTCCGCGAGGGACGAAACTTCATCGAGCAGCACTTCCGCAGGAAGATAAAGTCCCTGCCGCGCAAAGAAACACCCGCTCCCGCACCTCCCGCACTCGAGCTGGAGGACGTCTTCTTCCGCTACGACAAGCACTCCCCCGATATCCTGCGCGGGCTCACGCTGACCGTCCGGACAGGCGAGATATTCTGCATACTCGGCGGGAACGGCTCCGGCAAGACCACGGCGCTGTCCGCAGTTTCGGGGATAATCCGCCCGTATTCCGGCACGATACGCATTTTCGGCAGACGCCTGCGCGAGTACAAAAACCAGTCTCTCTACCGCGAGTGCCTCGCGCTCATGCCGCAGGACGTACGCACGATGTTCCTGCGCCCGACCGTCCGCGAAGAGCTGTCCGAGCACGGCGCGGAGCTGCCTGATATACCGTTCGACATCTCCCAACTCCTCGACAAGCACCCATACGACCTCTCCGGCGGCGAGCAGCAGCTCGTCGGACTGGCGAAGGTGCTCGCAGCAAAGCCGAAGCTCCTCCTCATGGACGAGCCGACGAAGGGGCTCGATTCACACGCAAAGCTGCGCTTTATCTCGCTCCTGCGGAAGCTGCGGAACTCCGGCATGACGATAGTCGCGGTCACGCACGACGTCGAGCTCGCTGCACAGTGCGCCGACCGCTGCGCGATGTTTTTCCTCGGTACATCGGTGTCTGTGGGGACTCCGGACGAATTTTTCGGCGGCAACAACTTCTACACCACTGCTGCCGGGAGAATGTCCCGCGGGTACTATGAGAACGTCCCCGACGTGGCGTCGCTCGCGGAGCTCTGCCGCCTGAACGGTGAAAGGGAGGACGCGCGATGATCGTGATACGAAGCAAGACAGCGCGGGACGTGCTCCGGTGCGTGATACCGTTCCTGCTGATACCAGCGGTGGTACTGCTCGGTGCGGCAGTTTTCAGCGAAAAGCGCCACGCATTCGTGTCACTGGCGGTGGCGGGACTGTCTGTAGTGCTGTTCCTGACAGGCTTTGAACGCCAAAAGACCGGCAGCCGCCGGCTCGTGATAGTGTCCGTGATGACCGCGCTCGCCGTAGTGGGGAGGTTCATTCCCGTGCTGAAGCCGGTCGCGGCGGTGACGATAATGACCGCGATATACCTCGGCGGCGAGTCGGGCTTCCTCGTGGGAGCGATGACCGCGCTGATCTCGAATTTCTACTTCGGACAGGGACCGTGGACGCCCTTCCAGATGCTCGCGTGGGGACTCATCGGACTGTTCGCAGGACTGCTCGCTGACCCGCTCCGCCGCAGCCGTGTCCTGCTGCTGGTATACGGCGTGGTTTCGGGGATATTCTACTCCATGACCATGGACATCTGGACGGTCATGTGGTACGGCGGCGGTTTCGACCCGCAGCTGTATAAGTCCGCGATAATCGCCGCGATACCGCACACGACCGCGTATGTCGTGTCGAACGTCGTCTTCCTCGCGCTCATGGCAGACCCCTTCGGTGAGAAGCTCGACCGTCTGCGGGTGAAATACGGAGTATAAAAACGGAGAGTGCATGAAACACTCTCCGTTTTTCACATATTCAGTACAGCCTCGATGCAGAGCTCGAGGGCGAGGTCCACGGAATCACGTCCAAAGCCGCGCGCGTCGTAGTGCTCTGCGTCGGCGAGCGTATCAGCAGTGAAAAGCAATTCGCCCCAGACCGCTCCCCGGAACTGTGCACAGGCAGCAAGTGCGGCGCATTCCATCTCGACCGTCGCGCAGCCCTCGCTTTTCCGGTGCGCGACCATCTCCCTCGTCTCGCGGAAATAGCCGTCCGTTGACCACGTCGTCACCTCAGACCAGTGCAGACCGCGCGCCGAGAGAGCCTTCTCCACCGCCTCGCTGGCTTCCGCGGGGACGTCAACATAGCGCGAGGGCGGGAGGTAGTGGTAGGACGTACCCTCGTCACGGAGCGCCCTGCGCGGCACGAGGAACTCATTTTCCTCCATGTCCGCGAGCACCCCGCACGATCCCCCGCTGATGATCTTCCGCACGCCGCAGGCTATCAGGCAGTCCAGAATCATAGCCGCCCCGGGAGCCCCGACAGGAGCCTCCGCGAGACATATCTGCTGCCCGTTCACCTCGAGCACATAGATCGGGTAGTCCTTCGCTATCGTGATGAAGCGGTCGGCGACCTTCGCACCGTGCCGCTCCGCGTATTTATCAACAGCCTCCCCGAGGAACGCGAACACCGCCCTCTCCGGCAGACGCAGTCCCTTGTGCTCGCTGTCCGGCGTGAACAGCGCGAGCGGGTCGGTATCGTATTCGAGTATCGGGATATCGTTTCTTTGTATGCTCATTTTCTTCTCCTTATGCGTCAGCCGATGATCTCCTTGCTGAACAGGCGCAGAACGTCCATTTTCAGGGCGCGGTGCTCCGGACGTTCAAGGGCGGGGTCGCTCTCAAGGAGCTCCTTTGCGCAGGTCTGAGCCTTGTTCATCAGCTCCATGCTGCACGCGATATCGGCTATTTTCAGCGGCGGGAGACCGTGCTGGGCGTTGCCGAAGAAATCTCCCGGACCGCGCATTTTCAGATCCTCCTCCGATATCTTGAAGCCGTCCGCGGTCGAGGACATTATCTTCATGCGCTTCACGCACTCCTCGGAGGTGTTGTCGGTGATGAGTATGCAGGTGCTGTCGTACTCTCCGCGCCCGACACGTCCGCGGAGCTGGTGGAGCTGCGAAAGTCCGAAGCGCTCGGCGTTCTCGATGACCATTACCGCTGCGTTCGGGACATCCACCCCGACCTCCACGACCGTCGTGCAGATGAGCACCTGTATCTCGCCCGCACGGAACTGCTGCATGACCCTGTCCTTTTCGGCGGCACGCATACGTCCGTGCAGGAGCGCCGTGCGGTAGCCGCGGAGGTCGCCCTTGGCGGCGTTTTCCGCATAGGTCTTGACCGCGAAGAGGTCGGAATCGCTGTCCTCTATCATCGGGCAGACCACATAAGCCTGTCTACCCTCGTCGAGCCGCATACGGACGTGGTTGAACGCCCTTGTGCGGAGCTTGCCGGTGACGGCGTAGGTCTTGATGGGCTTGCGTCCGTTGGGGAGCTCAGTTATCGCGGAGATATCGAGGTCGCCGTAGATTATCAGCGCGAGGGTGCGGGGTATCGGCGTCGCGGACATGACAAGCCTGTGCGGGGAGCCGCCCTTTTCCGCGAGCGCAGCCCTCTGCGCCACGCCGAAACGGTGCTGCTCGTCCGTAATGACGAGCGCGAGCGACTTGTACTCCACGTCCTTCTGGATTATCGCGTGTGTGCCTACGACGACATCTATCTCGCCGCAGGCTATTTTTTCGCGCAGCTCAGCCTTTTTCTTTGCGGTCAGCGAGCCCGTCAGCAGCGCGACCCTTATCCCGAGCGGTTCGAGGAAGCCGGTCAGCGTGCGGAAGTGCTGGGTGGCGAGTATCTCCGTCGGAGCCATGAGCGCGGACTGCGCCCCGTTCTTTGCCGCAAAATAGCACGCCGCCGCCGCGACTGCGGTCTTTCCGCTGCCGACATCGCCCTGTAAGAGCCTGTTCATCGGGACGTCCCTGCAGAGGTCGGCAAGTATCTCCGTCACCGCACGGCTCTGGTCGCCGGTCAGCTCGAACGGCAGCGATCCCGTGAAGTCTCCGATGTCCACGCCGCTGTCCATTTTCATCGCGGTGTGAGCGCGGGTGCGGGTGCGCATGAGGGACATTCCGAGCTGGAGCTTCAGCAGCTCGTCGAAGGAGAGCCTCCTCCGCGCAGCCTCCGAGGACTGCTCGTCCGCGGGGAAATGGATATTCTCGAGCGCCCACATGAGCGGCGGGAGGTCGTAGCGTTGCATGATCTCCTGCGGGAGCGTCTCGAAGGGCTCTGCCTTCATCATGTTCAGCGCCTGGCGCATATTCGTGCGTATCATGTTCACAGAAAGTCCCTGCGTAAGGCGGTATATCGGCTGTATCAGCACGCGCTCCTCTGCGCCTATGTACACGGGCGAGCTTATCTCGCGGCGCAGGAAATTTCCCGTCACCTTGCCGTACATATAGTACGTCCCGCCCTCCTTGAGCGCCTGAAAGCCGTAGACGTTGTTGTACACGACAATGAGGATATCGTCGATGCCGTCGGTGGCGGCAGCCTTGCATATCACGAGACCTCCGCGGATACGCTGCGGGGGCATTTTTCGGTATACCGTCAGCTTGAGGACGTTATACTCGTTGAGCACCGCCTGCTGCACGGGGACGTGCGCACGGAAGTCGAGGTAGGCGCGGGGGATATGGTAAATGAGCTCATAGGGCGAGTTTATGCCGAGCTTGCGGTATTTTTCCCCGCGAGCCTTTCCCACGCCCCTGAGGTATTCTATCTCGCTGAAAAGTGTTGCCATCGGAGCTCCTTTCGGCTTCATTCAATAAATCAAGGGCGCATAAAGCGCCCTCTCAGAAGTGTTATGGTTTAATGTCTGAGTATTTGCTGTCAACGCGGCATTTTATCAATTGTTCCGGCATTGTAAGCGAGAACAAAAGAAGCATCGACGCCGTCTATGCACCCGTTGCCGTCAACGTCGTACAGCTCGAACTCCGCCATGACCTCGTCGCTGAAAACAGGCACACCGTCTTCAGAAGCACCTAATGCGTCAGCATTTGCCCGAAGAATCATCGAAGCGTCCAAAGCATCTAAAAGGCCGT
>JAEELF010000067.1 GCA_016288815.1 Ruminococcus sp. | reverse complement strand
GTCCTCATAACCGACGACGAGATAAATCTGCGCGTAGCCGAGGCTGGCAGATACATCGACAAGCTCTACGACGGCAGACCGATAATACTCATAAGCATACTCAAGGGCTCGTTCGTGTTCCTTGCGGACGTTGTGAGAGCCGTCACAGTACCGTGCGAGGTCTGCTTCATGGCTGCGAAGAGCTACTTTGACGGCACGCAGTCCTCGGGCGTGGTACACATCACAATGGATATAGACCGCGATATATCGGACTGTCACGTAGTCGTTATCGAGGACATAATCGACACCGGCAGAACGCTTGCGGACGTCATGAAGCTGCTGTGCTTCAGGAAGCCGCGCTCCTTCCACATCATCACGCTGCTCGACAAGCCGAGCCGCCGCGTGGTCGAGCTCGAGCCGAGCATGGCGCTGTTCACGATACCCGACCTCTTCGTAGTCGGCTACGGTCTCGACTGCGGCGAATACTACCGCAATCTCCCCTACATAGCCGAATACGGCGAATAAAAGCGGTGTTCCGCTGTAGCAGAATAATACCAATATAGCGAATTCGGCAAAACGGGCGCACAATGTGCACCCCTACATTTATTGGGACAAGCGAGCTCACGTAGGGAACGCCGCCCTCGGCGTTCCGCAAATAAATGATAATGTTTCACACAAAAAAGGCGGACACAGGTCCGCCTTTTGCTTATATCTGAGATTTATTCTGCTTCTCCCTGAGCGAACTGGCTCTCGTGGCGCGTGAAGAAGTCAGTGCGCGGAGGCAGGAACTTGAGCTTGTGCTGCTCACCGGTGAAGAACGTGAGCGGCTCGAGGATCGTATCCCACGACCATATGCGCTCGTCCACCTGCAAATACTCGCGGAGCTTCTCCGTGCCGAAGGGAGCCATCGGGTGCAGCAGCACGCCTGCAATGCGTATCATGTAGAACAGGTTCGCAAGAGCCTGTGCAAGCTCGTCTCTGCCGATATTCTCGCCGTTGACAGCCTTTGCCATGTACTTGCTGCCGTTGCGGATATAGCTGTCGAGCACGTAGGTACACTGGTGGAACGCGAATTTTGACATATGCCTCTCGTACTCGAGGACAGCCTTTTTCGCATCCGCAACGAACTTCTCCTCGGGAGCGAGGTCGGGCATAATGCCGTCGAACTCCTTCTGCGTGGTGTAGAAGGCAGTGCGTATCATGCGGTTGTATACGTTCGAGAGCAGCAGACCGTCCTTGACAACGGGATCCGCGTCCTCGGGCTTTGCGTCGGGATTGAACGGCTTCGGCATGAAGCTTACGGAGCGCTGACCGAGACCGAGTCCAAGCCAGTGCATACGGAGCTGCTCGGGCGTGTAGAAATTGAGCAGATCGTCAGCCATGGGCGGCTTTACAGCGCCGGAGCTCGAAGCCTTCTTGTCGAGGAAGAGTATGTGGTGATTCGCAACTATGACCGGCATCTGGAGCTCGCCGTCGGGTACGTCCGCAGTCTTCTCGGCAGCCTCCTGCTGAGCCATCCACATGGCAGGCTCGGCAATGCCGTAGAAGTAGATGTTGTCCTGACCGATGAACTGGTAAACGGTCGAATCCTTGCTGCACCAGTAGTCCTTCCACTCATCGCGGCTCCTGCCGACGCTTTCGAGGTAGGTCTGTGTGAAGGAGATAGGTGCCCACAGCGATTCAGGCCATACCCACACGGTCAGCCCCTCGACGCCGTCCATGACAGGTGCCGGAACGCCCCATTCGATGTTGCCGGTGAGACGGAACGGAACGAGGGTCTTGCCGGTTCTGTAGCGTATGCCGTTCTCGGTGAGGATACGGCAGGCATCGTCGCAGTCGGAGAGCTTGCTGAACTGTATCGTGAACGAGGGCTTCTTGGGCTCCTCGAGGTATTCGTGCGCAGGCATGGTGTCCTTGAGCGAGAAATACTTCTCCTCGAATTCGCGCTTTACGTAGATGACCGGCGGCTTGAGGAACTCGTCTATCGTCTTCCAAACGACAGGACGGATATCCTTGCGCTTTTTGAGATCCTCGACCCAGTCCTTCATGAGCTGCTCGTAGTTGCGGAGCCTGAAATACCAGTTGGTGACGGGCTTCATGGTAGGCTTCTCGCCGGTGAGAGTGCTGACGGGGTCAACGAGGTTCTCGGGCATATACTGGTGTCCAAGGTCACACTCGTCCGCGTAGCCCTTCTCGGAGGTGCAGCCCTCCACGGGACATTTTCCGATGACCTGTCTGCCGTTGAGAAAGCAGCCAGCCTTCTCATCGTAGAACTGCATGGTCGTTATCTGGTCGAGCTGACCCTTCTTGTAGAGGGAGCTGATGAACCAGTCGGTGACCTCGGCGTGTATCTCCTTGGAGCGTCCGAGACCGGAAGCTGCGAACAGGTTCGGGGAGATGCCGTATGCGTCGAGGGTCTCCTGCTGCTTGTCGTGGTTGCGCTGAACGAAGTCCTCGAGGGAGCCCTCGAACTCGCCCTTTGCGACCTTTACGCGCCAGCCCTCGGCTATCGGGGAGCCGTAGCAGTCGGTGCCGCCGACGAAGATGACGTTGTCCTTGCCGATACGGTCGCGCATGAAGCGTGCGTAGGTGTCCGCGAAGACGAACATACCGCCGACGTGACCGAAGTGGAGCTCCTTATTGCCGTAGGGCATACCGCCAGTGACAATGGCTCTTTTCGGGAAAACAGGGCGCGGAATCTCGAACGGCTTGTTATTTTTTTCATTCTTGTCAGACATATTTATGATTCCTTTCGGTGGATTTTCGATTATCTTATATTATATCACAACCGTAATGATAATGCAATACAAACGGTAACTATTATGCGCTCTCCATAAGAGCTCACGGCGGCGCGACGACCTGCCGCAGTACGCAAACACCGTCAGGTGTTTTGCGTACCTCCGTCAAAAATTGACTAAGGGAGAGAGGTTGGAGGGAGAGGAAAAAGAGAGTCCAGAGAGGAAAAACGTAGGGAGGAGGAGAGGGGGAAATGTCAATTTTTGTACCAGTTTTCTCTTTCCCCCTCTCCTGCCTCCCGAAGTTGTTCCTCTTTGGTGATAAGTGACGGTATAACTCTGAACCTTTATGATCCCTTAGTAATTCTCCGTCTTGGGACCTATCGTGATATGATTGATCTTAGCCTCTTTGCCTATTATGCGGACATAATAGCTGTCCGTGAGACCGGTGACTGTGAATGACTTCCCGGACGTGTTCGGGTCTCCGCTGCTCTCGTCGGCGGTGAATCCGAGCCTTGCGACCATGTCATCGTACATCGTTCCGACCGTGACGCCGTTCACGCTTATCGGGTAGATCTCAGGGTACTTTTCGGGCTCCTTGTCCGTTTTGTAGAAGGTCAGCCATGAGAACTCCTGCGACGCAAAATCCTTTGCAGAGACCTCCGCCTTAGTGGAGACAAGTCCGCACGGTCTGCCGTAGTAGGT
>JAEELF010000066.1 GCA_016288815.1 Ruminococcus sp. | reverse complement strand
GCTGACGCAGAGGCTTACCTCGGCGAGCCTGTAACAGAGGCTGTTATCACAGTTCCTGCTTACTTCACAGACTCACAGAGACAGGCTACAAAGGACGCAGGTCAGATCGCAGGTCTTACCGTTAAGCGTATCATCAACGAGCCTACAGCCGCAGCTCTCTCCTACGGTATCGACAAGGAAGAAGAGCAGACCGTTATGGTTTACGACCTGGGCGGCGGTACATTCGATGTTTCTATCATCGAAATGGGCGAGGACGTTCAGCAGGTACTTGCTACAGCAGGTAACAACCGTCTCGGCGGCGATGACTTCGACCAGCGCATTATCAACTGGATAGTTGACGAGTTCAAGAAGTCCGAGGGTATCGACCTCTCCGCAGACAAAATGGCTGCACAGAGACTCAAGGACGCTGCTGAGAAGTCCAAGATCGAGCTCTCCTCGACAACTACTTCCAATATCAATATCCCGTTCATCACTGTTGATGCTTCCGGTACTCCGAAGCACCTCGACCTCACACTCACACAGGCTAAGTTCAACGAGCTCACTGCTGACCTCGTTGAGGCTACCATGGGACCTGTTCGTCAGGCTCTCGAGGACAGCGGTCTGAAGATCTCCGAGATCAACAAGGTGCTCATGGTCGGCGGTTCTTCCAGAATACCCGCTGTTCAGGAGGCTGTTAAGAAGCTCATCGGCAAGGATCCCTTCAAGGGCATCAATCCTGACGAGTGCGTAGCTCTCGGTGCTGCATACCAGGGCGGCGTTCTCGGCGGCGACGTAAAGAACGGTCTGCTCCTCCTCGATGTTACTCCCCTTTCGCTCGGTATCGAGACAGCAGGCGGCATCTGCACAAGAATGATCGAGAGAAATACCACTATCCCGACCAAGAAGTCGCAGGTGTTCTCCACATACGCCGACAACCAGCCCGCAGTTGACATCAACGTCCTCCAAGGTGAGCGTGAATTCGCACGCGACAACAAGCAGCTCGGTACATTCCGTCTCGACGGTATCGCTCCCGCTCCGAGAGGTATCCCCCAGATCGAAGTTACATTCGATATCGACCAGAACGGTATCGTTCACGTTTCCGCTAAGGATCTCGGCACAGGCAAGGAGCAGGACATCTCCATCACAGCTTCCACGAATATGTCCAAGGAGGACATCGACAAGGCTGTCAAGGAAGCAGAGCAGTACGCTGCCGAGGACAAGAAGCGCCGCGAGCAGGTAGACAACAAGAACGAAGCTGAGAACCTTGTGTTCCAGTGCGAGAAGGCTCTCGCAGACTTCGGCGACAAGGTCTCCGCTGATGAGAAGGCTAACATCGAGGCTAAGTCCACAGCGCTCAAGTCCGCTATCGAGGCTGAGAACCACGACGAGATCAAGGCCCTCAAGGACGAGCTCCAGAAAGCGTTCTACGATCTCTCCGCAAAGATCTATCAGCAGGCTAATCCGAACGGTGCGGGCGGTATCGACCCGTCGCAGTTCGCGAACATGGGCGGCGCAGCTCAGGCTGACAACTCCGACAACGGCGGCGACGATGTTGTTGACGCAGACTTCACTGAGGTCTGATGTATGAGAGACCTGATAAAGAAGCTGATCGTTATAGCGGTCATCGTCGGATTCGGTGCGCTGATATGGTTCGCACTCAAGTCGTTCAACAATACGGCATCCGACCAGCCTGAAAGCGGTCAGAAGCAGTATGAGCAGCGTGTAGACGACGCAGCTGAATAATGATTTTTAGGGCGAAATACGTTTCGCCCTAAAAGTGCATTTATGAATAATTTGCGGTGCGGAGATGAAAAACGTCTTCGGACAGCTTTTCCGCGGCTTGCCAGCGGGGGAGGCCCGCTCGCCCTAAAGGTGTATTTGGGCAGCAATGGGATTCCAAAGGGTACCTGACCTAACCGGTCCGTCCCCTCTGTCCTTCGGACATCTCCCCACACTGTGGGGAGTCACCCTTTGGCGGGGTGTGGGGCAGCGCCCTGCATATACAGAAGCGCTCCGCAAAGGGTGAATCGTTTTTCAAGAGGGAACGCCCTGCAAGAGAGGGCGTTCCCTGCTACCGCTCTGCTCCAACTCCCCTGTGACCGCTGAGGTCGCACGCAAAAACACTCCCCAAGCACAAAGCAGTCCACATAAAACCCCGCCGTCCGCGGCGGCAGAATGGAGAAACATATGGCTGATAAAAGAGATTACTACGAGATACTCGGCATTGATAAAAATGCCTCCGAGGAGGACATAAAAAAAGCCTTCAAAAAGAAGGCGAGAGAATGTCACCCCGACCTGCACCCGGACGACCCCTCCTACGTCGAGAAGTTCCAGGAGGTCAACGAGGCGAACGAGGTCCTCTCCGACCCCGATAAGCGTGCACGCTACGACCAGTACGGTCACGCGGGTCTCGACCCCAACTCCGGTGTGGGCGACATGGGCGGATTCGGCGGATTCGCAGATATGGGCGATATCCTCGAGAACATCTTCGGCGGATTCGGCTTCGGCGGCGGTTCCTCGCGCTCTTCTGCCAACGCTCCGAGGCGCGGCGCAGACATTCAGGAGACTGTTACTATCTCATTCATGGACGCCTGCAGAGGTGTGAAGCACGAGCTCAAGATCAACCGTATGTGTACCTGCGACTCATGTAAGGGCACGGGCGCGGACTCAGGCACGTCGGCTGAGATATGTCCGGACTGTCAGGGACGCGGCTCAGTGAAGTCCACCCAGCGCACTCCGTTCGGTGCTATCTCCTCGACCAAGCCATGCCCGCACTGTAACGGCAAAGGCAAGATCATCAAGGATCCCTGCCCGAAATGCCGCGGCATAGGCAGGCTCAGAGTTGCCAAGACCGTCTCCATAGACATTCCTGCCGGTATCAACGACAGCCAGCAGCTCCGCGTCAGCGGACAGGGAGACGTCGGTGTCAACGGCGGTCCTGCGGGTGATCTCCTCGTTAACATCATCGTGAAGTCCCACCCGCTGTTCAGGCGCGACGGCTACGATATCCACTGCGATATCCCAGTGACCTACTCCGAGGCTGTCCTCGGCGCGGAGATAACCGTCCCCACTATCGACGGCGACGTTAAGTACAACATCAGCGAGGGCACACAGACCGGCACCGTTTTCCGTCTCAAGGGCAAGGGCGTTCAGCGTATCCACCGCACAGACCGCGGGAATCAGTACGTCAAGATCTACGTCGAGGTGCCCAAGAACCTCAACAAAAAGCAGAAGGACGCACTCAAGGCGTTCGAGTCCACCCTTACCGAGAAGAACTACGCAAAGCGTCAGAGCTTCTTCGAGAAGCTCAGGTCGAAGCTGGACTTCTGAGTGCGGACGGACACGGCGATTATGTGGGTGGGACGTCGAGGACGCCGTCCCCTACACAATGGGATCCCAAAGGGACGCTCAGCAAGAGAGCGTCCCTTTTTTATGTCTGCTGCGGGCGGGCGAGAGCGACCACAACCACCGTCCCCGCTGTGCGACCGCCACTGGTCGCAGGACAGATAATTCGACGCGGAAACAAAGGGACGGCCTCTATCGCAGGGCGTCCCCTCTCAAAAAACAGTCCACCGGACTGTTTTTTGATTCGCCCCTTGCGGAGCTCCCTGTGGATTTGTGGGGCGCTGCCCCACACCCCGCCAAAGGGTGACTCCCCACAGTGTGGGGAGATGTCCGAAGGACAGAGGGGACGGACCGGTTAGGTCAGGTACCCTTTGGAATCCCATTGCTGAAAAAGTCTGTGTAAGCATTCAGAACAGCCCCCTCACGTCCTCGAAGGAGAGGGTCGGCTGGAGGGCAAGGTTTATCCCGAACGCTATCAGCTGCGAGGCACGCTCAGTCAGACGGTCGATGTCCCGCGGCGTGACGAGCATATTCTGCGTGTCCGGAGGGAGCTCGTCACCGGTCAGACTGCGCACGATAGTATGCATATCCACGACTGTCGGCACGCCGACCGCTATCACCGGCACCCCCAGTATGCGCTCGGAGAGCTCTTTGCGCGCGTTCGAGACCCCGCTCCCCGGCGATATACCGGTATCCGTGAGTTGTATCGTGGTTCCAAGACGGCTGATGTCCGAGCACGCCAGCGCGTCAATGGCGATAACTCCCGCGGGGTGAAGTTCCCCGACCACCGCACGGACTATCTCCGCAGTCTCGATGCCGGTCTGACCCAGCACTCCCCCCGCAAAGGCGCTCACCCTGCGCAGGGAGGTCAGGAAGCGCTCCTCCTCGCTGTCGAACTCGTCCTGCAAATGGCGCGTTGCGAGCACACGGGAGACGGTCTGCGGACCTATCGCGTCGGGGGTGATGTCGTTGTTGCCAAGACCGACGACCAGTATCTCGCCGTCCGGCACGAGACGTGCGAGCTCCCCCGCGAGCTCCTGTGCCATATCCTCGTAGTCGTCGGAAAACCGGCTCAGACTTTCTCCCTCGAGGGTGACGTACCTTCCGCGCTCCTTGCCGACTGCCTCCGCGCCGGGATCGTCGGAAATGACTATCTCTGTTATGGCAAAGGCGCTCCCGCGGACCGTCCTCTGCACTCCCTCCGGCAGCTCCCCGCCGGATATGCTCTCGACGGCAAGATCGGTTCGTATTTCCATATGATACCTCCTGTTGTGAATTGTGCTGAAAAAGCCGTATGAAAAACGCCGTAATATTTTCATTTTGCCTATTGAAAAATATTACAAAAAATGCTATAATTATTATTGTCTCAGTAGGCGGCTGTGCGTTGCAGCCGTCGGCGCACATTTCCCGTGCGCATATTATCTGCAATACGCGGGCGATTATACGGCTCGCGAGTTCAAGGAGGTGTAACGAAATGCCGAACATTAAATCCGCAAAGAAGAGAGTAAAGGTTAATTCCACCAAGGCTGCTGCCAACAAGGCAAGAAAGTCCAATCTCAAGACTATCCTCAAGAAGGCTGACGCTGCTGTAGCTACAGGTGCTGCCGACAAGGCAGAGGCTATCAGAGTTGCTATCAAGAGAGTTGATCAGGCTTGCGCTAAGGGTCTTATGCACAAGAATAAGGCTGCAAGAAAGAAGGCTCAGCTCGCTAAGAAGCTCAACGGCTAAGTTTTTCTGTTGAATAAAACAAAGAACCCCTGTGTATCTCACAACACAGGGGATTTTTTTATTTTCTCATGTTCATTTGCTGGTTATTCCTTATCTCGGTCAGGAGTAGCACTATCTCTCCAAGTGCATAGATCAGCATTCCACAAACGAAAACCACCCATGCATAAGGCACCACTGAAATCAAGGCTGTTGAAATCTTTACACCTGCCTGCTGCATATAAATAAAATAGAACAAGCAAAGCAAGCCGCCAATTATCCATTCTACATCTGCAATCAGTTTCACAAGGTCAGCGGTACGATTTACGCCCTTGCGAGCACTGCTGCTCCCGTGTGAATCCGCAGAGACCACAGCGTTTACCATTGCGGAACACTGGGGACAGATATAGACTCCGCTTCCGACGCTTTTGGCTTCTGAGTCTAAGAAACTCTGGTTACAATGTGGACAAATCATAGTTAAAACCTCCTAATGATTAAAATACAGGAATTCGCAATCATATTATAGGACACATTGTCCTATTTGTCAAGCATTTTTTTCGCCTGCCTTATAATAATATTAGAGGTGATGAAAATGTTCGTGAGGATAAGAAACCTGCGTGAAGACCACGATATGACACAAAAAGAGGTCGCCGGATACCTTTTCTGCGACCAGTCCCTTTATTCCAAATATGAGCGCGGGCTGCGCGATGTCCCCGTGAGCATTATCATCAAGCTGGCAAAGCTGTACAAAACAAGTACTGACTATATCCTCGGTCTGACCGACGAGACCTCACCCTACAAATAAAGCCTCCCGCATGGGAGGCTCTTTTCATCAATATTTAAACTGTCCCCCGCCGATGAACTCGCACACGAGCGAATCCGGTGTGACCAGCTTGCCGTCGAGCGGCGCGAGCTGCTCCATGACCTCGGTCACGTCCGCGAGCTCGGGAATGTCCGTCATCTCGCGCAGCTGCTCCAGCAGCACATTGCGATACGCGCTCATCTCATACGCCATGAACGTGTCGATGTCGTAGTCCGAGCGGTACTTGTAGGGCATTATGTACTTGTTCTCGCCCTCCTCGACGCTGTGGAACATATTCATCGTCTCACGCAGGGCTCTCTTGCGGAACTTGCTGTCGCGGCACATTCTCCTCATCAGACGCACCTTCGACGGATGCAGGATTATGTCCCCGCAGGTTATCCTCGTGCGCACGCTGACGTAAATCTTGTTTATCCTGTCGTCGGGAACGGTTATGACGTCTGGGTTGAGGGCGTGGATACCCTCGAATATGACTATCTCGCCGTCCTTGCGGGTGAGGACATTGCCGTTGTACGAGCGTGTGGAGTCGGCGAAGTTGTACTTTGGTATGCGGACGGTCTCACAGCGCTCTATCGCCTCTATCTGCTCGTTGAGGAGCTCCTTGTCCATGCGCAGCGGGGACTCGAGATCGAACTCGCCGAGTGCGGCGAGCTCCTTTTCCTCGTCAGTGAGCGGCCGGAAATAGTTGTCCATAGAGAGGGTATGGGTCTCATGTCCGAGCTCGTCGAGTATTTTTTCTATCATAAGGGCAGTGGTGGTCTTGCCCGAGCCGGACGGTCCGGAGAGAAGTATGACGGGACGCTCACTGCCGTGCTCTGCGATGTCTGTGGCTATCTTTGCGAGCTGGTAGAAGTAGTTGTCGTTTACCGCGCGGATGTAAGCCTGCGGGTCGTTCTCTATCTCATGATTTATGCGGGTCACTTCGATGTTCATGCGTGGGGAGCTCCTTTCGGGGTGCTTTTACATATTATACCATGACGCTGAAAAAAATGCAATATTTGTCGGAAAAAAGGCTGGAAATTTGTGCGGTTACAAACAAAGGGACAGCCTGAGCTGTCCCTTTGTATTATGCATTCTCTTTTTTCTCGCCGCCGTCGTTGATGAACTCAACTCCCAGCTCGTTGATGAAGTCCGCGATGATGAACCTCGGACGCTGCTTGACTTCCGCGTATATCTTACCGACGTACTCGCCGATGATACCCAGACAGAACAGCTGCAAGCCGCCTATCAGCCATATCGAGCAGATCGTGCTCGACCATCCGAGCTCCGCGAATCCTGCGAACTTCGCGATGAACGCCCAGATGAATGCGATAACGCTGAGCACCGACATGATGAAGCCCAGGCTTGTGATGAGCTTCAGGGGCTTGGTGCTGAACGAGGTTATGCCATTTATCGCGAACGCCATCATCTTCTTCAGCGGGTACTTGCTCTCGCCGGCGAAGCGCTCATGACGCTCGTAGTATACCGAACAGCTCTGGAAGCCGATGAGCGGCACCATTCCGCGCAGGAAGAGGTTGACCTCCTTGAAGTTCGCGAGCTCCTGCAATACGCGCCTGCTCATGAGACGGAAGTCCGCGTGGTTGTACACAACGTCCGCGCCCATGACCTTCATGAACTTATAGAAGCTCTCTGCGGTGAATTTCTTGAAAAATGTATCGGTCTTACGGGCACTGCGCACGCCGTAAACGACCTGATTTCCCTCATAGTATTTCTCGACCATAGCGTCGATAGTGTTGATGTCGTCCTGGAGGTCGGCGTCCATGGTTATTGCCATGTCGCAGATGTCCTTGACGGTCATGAGTCCCGCGAGGACTGCGTTCTGGTGACCTGCATTGTGGGCGAGGTTTATGCCCGAGAAGAACTGCGGCTCGGCTTTGTGGAGCTCCTGTATGATGTCCCACGTTTTGTCCTTGGAGCCGTCGTTGACGAACACCACGCGGCTCTGCCTGGAGATGAGTCCGCGGGAGATGAGCGATTCATATTTTTCCTTGAGCTGCTTTGAAGTCTCGTGCAGGACTGCTTCCTCGTTGTAGCAGGGCACGACCATGTATAATATTTCCGGATTTCCCATATTATTCCCTCTCTGTGTCATTTTTGCGGTGATAAAATGATTATAGCACTATATCGCGGGATTGTCAATAATCCCGTGTGAGAATGCGAAAAAACTCTGTGTCGGCTGCCGCCGTATCATATAACTGCCGCCAGCGACACGAAGTGTTCGCGAAGAAGCTGAACTTCGGCAGGGGTGGGGTAAGGGGAAAGAGATTCCGGAGGGAAAACACACAGGGGCTGGGACAGCCGTGCCTACATCACCGTCCCCGCCCCTGTTGAGGTCGTCCCTTTGGGAAGCCAAAGAGGATCATTTATTTGTGGTACTTCCCGCCCTCGGCGATCTGGAACGCGCGGTATATCTGCTCGAGCAGCATTACCCTCGCGAGCTGGTGCGGGAACGTCATCTTCGACATCGACAGCTTGACCGCGCCCATGTCCTTTATCTCCTGTGCAAGCCCGAACGAACTCCCGATGATGAACGTCACCGTGCTCTGCCCGCTCACTCCCGCGGACATTATCCGCTCCGAAAGCTCGGGGCTCGTCAGCTGCTTGCCCTCAATGCACATCGGGACTATCATCCCACGCGCGTGCTTCTTTATCGCTTCCGCTTCCTTTTTAAGCGCAGCAGCTACCTCCTTCTCCGAGGGCGTATCGCTTAGACGGCATTCGTCCAGCTCGTGCAGCTCGAACGTGCAGTACCTGCCCAGCCGCTTTATGTATTCCGCACAGGCACTCCTGAGGTAATCCTCCTTGAGCTTGCCTATCACTATCAGATTTATCGTCATCAGAATATCACTGCTCCTCCCTGCGTCTCTACCGGCGCGACCCCGAGCAGATAGTCCTTGCCGCGGACGTGCGGGAGACTGTTCTGCACCGCCGAATCCGCAACGTGCGGACGGTTGTTGTCCTGACTGAGGTGCCCGAGGATAAAGTGCGTGGTGCCGCGCTCTATGAGCTTGCCTATCTGCGCCGCGCAGTCATCGTTGGAGAGATGTCCCACCGGCGAGAGGATACGCTCCTTCAGGTAGAACGGATACGGTCCAGTGCGCAGCATATTCTCGTCGTAGTTCGCCTCGATGAGCACGAGACGGCAGCCCGTGAGGGCGTCGTCAACCTCGGGGGTAACGTGTCCGAGGTCCGTGCAGACCGCACAGAGCCTGCCGTCTTCGGTATGGATACGGTAGCCGCAGCTCTGTATGGCGTCGTGGGGAGTGTTGAAGCAGCTTATCTCGCTCCCCGCGCAGCTTATCGAGATACCGGTCATGTCGATGACCGGCGACGACGCCGATATCTTGTCGGAATCGCACAGTCGCTGGAGAGTACGCTTCTGACCGTAGACGGGAAGGGAGGTCTTCGCGGTGAGCATTTTAAGTCCGCTGACGTGGTCGCTGTGCTCGTGGGTGATGAACACCGCCTGCACCGCCGACAGCGGTATGCGGTTTATCTCAAGGGCAGCAGTGAGGCGCTTGAAGCTCACGCCGCAGTCGATAAGTATCCCGCCCTTTTCTGTGCCGATGAAAGTCGAGTTCCCCTTGCTTGAACTGAAAAGAGGATATATCCGTGCCATATCAGTCTCCTGACTATAGATTTGTGTGCCGGGAGCGGCGGTGCGTCACTCCCCGAGCAATCCCGCCTCTCCGAGGAAATACTCCGCGGAAAGATACCATTTGCCGTTGATGCGGTAGCAGGCGATGTCGTCAATTATGCAGTACGCTCCGTTATGCTTGAACGCCGGATCCTTGAACCACACATCATAGACCGTCATCTCCTCAAGACCTTCGTCCTTGAGGAAATCAAGGTAGTCATTGTAAAAATCACTGCCGTCTGAATCCTCGATCAGATCATCGAGATCACAGCTTCTCGGGCTGCCGTAAGTGAAGCCCCAGAGGTCAAAGTCGGAGCGCTCGTCTTCATCGTAGTCCTCGTAGCTCTCAACGTCCATGAGGAACTCAACTATACCGTCGGCAAGGAACTCCCTGAACAGCTCAAGGTTGTCGCCTGCCTTTTTCTTCGGACCGTATTCAAGCAGATATTCAAGCTCCGGCTGATAGAACATTGGTATGATCTCGTCCGCAAGCTCTTGTGCTGCCTCGTATTCGCCCGAGGGCGTGTCCTCTGTATCCATATCGAAAAGCCTGAACGGGATATCGGTGTAGTAGTTCATGACGTCAAGACCGGACTTGAAGCTCAGCTGATCGTACCCAAGGTCTGTATCACTGCTCCCCGATCCGGAAGAGGTGCGGGACGCGGGCTTATCGTCGTCATCGTCCTTGCTGAACAGCTTGGATCCGAGGAAAATGCCCCCGCCCAAAACTGCCAAAAAAGCAAGTATCAGCAAAACGATCAGCACCTTGGAGCCCTTTTTCTTCTTTCCTGCTGCGGGCTGCTGAACTGGCTGCGGTGCGGGCTGCTGTACGGGCTGCTGGACTGGCTGCGGTGCGATAGGTTGTGGTACGGGCTGCTGTACAGGCTGCTGCACAAGCGGTTGCAATGCATAGCCACAAAAGCTGCAAAACTTGGTGCCCGGCTCGACGGACTTTCCGCATCTTGGACAATTCATAATGATACCTCCCTGAGCTCTCCGGTCAGACCTGGAGAAGGTCGAAAATACAAATATATTATACAGCGCTTTGGCTGCTGTGTCAATCGCTTATATGTGCGGTGTAAACGTCCCGACAGTTATTGTTGAATAAATTGTGCACATTTCCGAATTTTGTGAAAGCTGACTGATAACACTTGATTTATTATGAAAAGGTGGTAAAATATAATTAGCACTCAGAAAGAGAGAGTGCTAAACCGTAACGCAAATCATTATCAGGAGGTAATATATCATGACTATCAAACCCTTACAGGACAGAGTCGTCGTTAAGATGACCGAAGCCGAGGAGACCACAAAGGGCGGCATCATTCTTTCCGGCTCCGCTAAGGAGAAGCCCGAGGTAGCCGAGGTCGTTGAGGTAGGCCCCGGAACATCGGACGTTAAAATGGAGGTAAAGAAGGGCGACAAGGTGCTCATCTCCAAGTATTCCGGCACGAACGTAAAGCTCGACGGCGAAGAGTACATCATCGTTAAAATGGAAGACATTCTTGCTGTTGTCAAGTAAGATAACCTTATCATAGGGGCGGGCATCCTCGCCCGCGGACAAATGCCAGAGCCGCGGGACGCCGAGGACGGCGTCCCCTGCATGAAATACTACAACACATTGATTTAAAGGAGTAATCTATCATGGCTAAGGATATTAAGTACGGCGCAGACGCCAGAAACGCATTACAGGCAGGTATCGACAAGCTCGCTGATACCGTAAGGATAACAATGGGACCCAAGGGCAGAAATGTCGTTCTCGACAAGAAGTTCGGCGCTCCGCTCATCACTAACGACGGCGTTACTATCGCCAAGGACATCGAGCTCGAGGACGCTTTCGAGAACATGGGCGCACAGCTCGTCAAGGAGGTCGCTACCAAGACCAACGACGCTGCCGGCGACGGTACCACAACAGCTACGCTCCTCGCTCAGACTATCGTCCGCGAGGGTATGAAGAACATCGCAGCAGGTGCAAATCCGATGGTGCTCAAGAAGGGTATCGCTAAGGCTGTTGACACTGCTGTAACGAGCATCGTTGCGAACTCCAAGGCTGTTGCAGGCTCTGAGGACATCGCAAGAGTCGGCACTGTTTCCTCCGCTGACGAGAACGTCGGCAAGCTCATCGCTGAGGCTATGGAGAAGGTGACTGCTGACGGCGTTATCACTATCGAGGAGTCCAAGACCGCTGAGACCTACAGCGAGGTAGTTGAGGGTATGCAGTTCGACAGAGGCTACATCTCCCCCTACATGATCACAGACGCTGACAAGATGGAGGCTGTTTACGACGACGCTTACATCCTCATCACCGATAAGAAGATAAGCTCCATCCAGGAGATACT
>JAEELF010000065.1 GCA_016288815.1 Ruminococcus sp. | reverse complement strand
CCGGGATAGCTTCAACGAGCTTGGAAGCTACGAAAGGTCTGTAGAGGCGAACCTTAACGAGACCGTACTTGCCGCCGTTAGCGTTGAGGTAGTCGATAGTCTCCTCGATAGTCTCGTTTACAGAGCCCATTGCGATGATGATGTGCTCAGCGTCAGCTGCGCCGTAGTAGTTGAAGAGCTTGTAATCTGTACCGATGAGGTCGTTTACCTTGTTCATGTAGTCCTCAACGATTGCCGGGAGAGCGTCGTAGTACTTGTTGCAAGCCTCACGAGCCTGGAAGAATACGTCCGGGTTCTCAGCGGAGCCGCGGAGAACAGGTCTCTCGGGGTGGAGGGCACCGTCTCTGAATGCCTGAGCAGCGTCCTTGTCGAGGAGGTCATAGAGTGTAGCGTCGTCCCATGTCTCGATCTTCTGGATCTCGTGAGATGTACGGAAACCGTCGAAGAAGTGGAGGAAAGGAACTCTGCCCTTAATTGTGGAAAGGTGAGCAACTGCACCGAGGTCCATTACTTCCTGTGCGCTGCCGGAGCAAAGCATTGCATAACCGGTCTGGCGGCAAGCGTAAACGTCGGAGTGGTCGCCGAAGATATTGAGCGCGTGCGAGGAAACACATCTTGCCGAAACGTGGATAACGTTCGGGAGGAGCTCGCCGGCGATCTTATACATATTCGGGATCATCAGGAGAAGTCCCTGAGAAGCGGTGTATGTAGTTGTGAGAGCACCTGCTGCGAGGGAGCCGTGAACTGTTCCGGCTGCGCCTGCCTCGGACTGCATCTCAGCGACTGTTACAGGCTGTCCGAAAAGGTTCTTCTTGTCCTTTGCAGACCAGCTGTCTGTTACCTCTGCCATTACAGAGGAAGGTGTGATAGGGTAAATCGCAGCTACGTCTGTAAAGGGATAGGACACCCAAGCAGCAGCGTTGTTACCGTCCATGGTCTTCATTTTTCTTTTGATTGCCATAGGAATATACCTCCTAAAAAAATTAGCGGTCGCAGAAGTTAGGCAAAGCTAATCGTCTAACCCCTTACAACATCACATAGTATTATACCACATTTCCCGTTTTTTGTAAACACCTTTTTTTAATTTCCCGCACAAATCTGTTCATTCATTTTGTTGCAGTTTTCACAAATCATGCTGCGTCTGAGGCGCCTTAGCGGTACCCTTTTATAATATGTAGGCCCGGGCGTTTGGCGGCACATGACGTTTTATTTGGCCGTTTCCAAATCCTTTTTGTATATTATGCAGAGAAATGCCCCGGCATTATTGTGCAATGCGGCAAAAATTCTTCTTTCGACATAAAAATTTCAGGATTTCACTTGACGTTCACGGTGAAATAGGGTATAATGTCTGTAGTGTTAAGTAATGTTTCAATTATTAACACTCGTTTTGTTGTCTCCTTTCTTTTGTTCTACACATATTTATTTGTACTTATCTGTGTAAAAGCAGGGCTTCCGCCCTGCTTATTTTTTTGCGCGGAAGCATAAGATCTGTTGCCTGTCTCGTAAGGCGTTTGAAAACGCAGGATATCGTGCAGGGAGATGCCTGCACCGACCCGGACATTTATGGTTATACGCGGGCGGGGTCAGTGAGATTTTTGCAGGGGGATATCAGCTATATCAGACGGGCGAGGTAGTATATCAGTCCGTATGCCGCCGACGCGGCGCTGCCGTACAGTATCACGGGTCCAGCTATCGTGAATATCTTCGCGCCTACCCCGAGGATATACCCCTCCGACTTCGCTTCCACCGCTGACGAGCCCACTGCGTTCGCGAAGCCCGTTACCGGGACGAGCGTTCCTGCCCCTGCGTGCTTCGCGAGCTTTCCGTACCAGCCAAGTCCCGTCAGGAGCACGCTCATGCCTATCAGTATCACCGATGTCCACGTCCCCGCCGCTTTCTCTGCGAGCCCCACGCTCATCAGCAACTCCCGCAGCAGCTCACCAAGCACGCATATCCCGCCGCCGACTGCAAAAGCCGTCGGGACGTTCACTGCGCTCGGGCTCTTCGGGGAGACTCGCTGGGTCATTTTTCCGTATGCCTCCGGAGTAATGTTCATTTTTCATCACCTCACTGTCAGTATGTGCGGAAATTTGCGGATTATCCGTCCCGGGAGACGTTGACCGGCGTGGTTTTGCGTGGTATAATCATTTTATCAGTTTGAATGAGGAGGGAGCTATGAAAGACGCTGTTGTTTATATCCACGGGAAGGGCGGAAGTCCGGACGAGGCGAGCCGGTTCGTGCCGGTCTTTCCGGGGGTAGATGTTATCGGGTTCGACTATAAGTCGGAGACGCCCTGGGAGGCGCAGGAGGAGTTCCCTGCGTTCTTCGGGGAGGTGCGCCGCGGTCATGGGAGGGTGCTGCTAATCGCAAACAGTATCGGGGCGTACCTCGCGATGTGTGCGCTGTCCGGGGTGCACATCGACCGGGCGTTCCTCATCTCGCCGGTCGTTGATATGGAGCAGCTCATTCTCGGCATGATGTCGCGGGAGGGCATTTCCGAGGAGGAGCTCAGGAGCCGCGGGGAGATCGTCACGGAGTCCAGGGATGTGCTGTCGTGGAGGTATCTTTGCTTCGCGCGGGAAAACCCGGTGGGGTGGAGCGTACCGACGGCGGTGCTGTACGGAGGCAGGGACTGGCTGACCTCGCGGGAGCAGATATCTGCCTTTGCGGAGCGCGTCGGCGCCTCGCTGACCGTCATGGAGGACGGCGGGCACTGGTTCCACACGGACAAGGAGCTGCGTTTTCTTGATGAGTGGTTAAGACGGGAAGTGTGAGCTGCGCCCGACGTCGAAGACGCCGTCCCCTGCAGCGGGGCGAGAGAGAAAAATTCTGTGGAAGTGACCGGAGCTCCCGGCGGTGGGGCAGGGGTTCAGTGGGATATGTCATAAAGTCTGCCCTTTCTTTGTTGACAATGCGCAAAAAATCCGAATAGCATTGACTTTTGTTTGTGTGTATGCTACAATTGGCGTAAGATGTTTTTTGAAAGGCAGTCTGATACCATGGATAAAGAATATATCATCGACGAACTGAGACTAAAAACTGAGATCCTGCCTAATGAATTCGACGGGACGTACCGCTCCGTGCGCGCCGCTATCGAATGCTATTCCAATGTAAAAAAGATCGCGCTCATCGACTGCAACGACCTCGAGCTGCTGTACTATCTCTCGCTCGGCAGCTGGAAGGACGATGCGGATATCCGCAGGCTGCTCGTGCAGAACAGCCACCTTTTCCACAACGATAAGCTGCTGCTCGAGAAAAGGCTCGACAAGATATGGAGCTCCGGCTCAAAATCGCTGTTCACCCATATAGTCGGGAAAAGGGAGATGGAGTTCCTGACCGCGCCGTTCATGCTCAGGGAGCTCCCTATCGCCAAGAACACCGAGGCGATACAGTTCTTCTTCAAGATGTGCATAAACCTCTCCGGGCTCGAGAACGACAGCATCCTCTTTGAGTCCGCACAGAGTATGCTCAGCTCGCAGATAAAGGATTCGGGTATGCCTGTGTATATCCTCTCGAGGATACTGCACTGCATCGAGCCGTTCACCTTCGCTATACTCGGCGAGAGCGTGACAGACTCGGCTGTCTACAAGACTATCGGGCTCGAGCTGAAGCGTCCGGACGACATCACGCAGTATATCAATAACTGCCGTAAGATAATGGACTTCCGCGACTCGAACTTCAAGTTCAAGAACATGAGAGTCTTCGACCTCATGTCGTGGGAGCTGCTCGACCCAAAGGGGGCGCCGTCCGTTGCGCCGTCTGTCCCGGTAAAGGAGGAGCGCGTCCGCAAGACCTCCGGGGCACCGCTCAATCAGATACTCTATGGCCCTCCCGGCACCGGCAAGACCTACAACGTCGTCAAGTACGCTGTGGAGCTCATCGAGGGTGACAGGATACCGTCCGGCGTGCCGTATTCCGATATAAGGGCGAGGTACGACAGGTACGCGGCGACCGGACAGATAAAGTTCACGACCTTCCACCAGTCGCTCAGCTACGAGGAGTTCGTTGAGGGAATACGTCCGGTGGTAGTTGACAGGTACGGAAACGATACAAGCACTGCACACGCGGATACGACCGTCGTTTACCGTCCGTACAACGGCGTTTTCAAGTCGCTGTGCGAGAAGGCTTCAAAGAGTCCGCATATGAATTTCGTGGCTATAATCGACGAGATAAACCGCGGTAATATCTCGAGGATATTCGGTGAGCTCATCACGCTCATCGAGGAGTCGAAGAGGGGGACGTCGGTCATTCTCCCCTACTCGCAGACTGAGTTCTCCGTGCCGGCGAATCTCTATATCCTCGGCACGATGAACACCGCAGACCGCTCTATCGCTATGCTCGACACCGCGCTGCGAAGAAGGTTCGATTTCATCGAGATGATGCCGCAGCCCGCTCTGCTCGGGAACTGCGAGGGAGTTGACCTCTGTGAGCTGCTCACTGCACTCAATGAGCGTATCGAGTACTACTACGACCGCGAGCACGCTATCGGTCATGCTTACTTCATGAAGAGCACCGGCTGTATCACTACCCTCAATGAGCTGAGGGAGGTGTTCTCAACCAAGATAATCCCGCTGCTGCAGGAGTATTTCTTCGACGACTACGAGCGCATAAGGCTCATCCTCAACGACGACAACACCTTCATCGAGTGCATCGCGCCGAAGTACATAAAGCAGTTCGACTCCGGGCAGAGGCTCTACAGGCTCGGGAGTCCCGCGAACTGGAACGTCGGGCACTTCATCAATATCTACAAGGATATTTCCTGATGAACGGAGGATACGATGTACACCAGACATATTTGCGTATCTGCCGGTGATGTCATCGCGGAGATGTCCCCTGAGAACGCTGAGCTAACCAAAATGCTCGGTGATTTCACTGAGGTCTGTGCTGCCGAGGGTCGGGGTGCGGTCACGGTCAGTCAGAGGGACGGTAAAAGGTGCTTCACTGCGGGCGGGTACTGCGGGTTCGCGTACCTCGCCGACGGGACGCTCATAGAGATACTGCCGAGGACTGATGGCGGTACCGGGGAGGCGCGTAAGGCGCTCTGCGTGGAGTTCTGCAAGAGGTGCGGGCATACGTTCAGTGCGTCGGGACTGTACCCGGAGATGAACTTCATGGAGTACCTCATCTCCGTTTTCGCCGGGGAGACCATGAAGATCATCAAGAGCGGAGTGCTCTCCGCTTACGCGAGCCGCGAGGAAAACATGAACACCGTACACGGGACTATCCTCTTCTCCGAGAATATCCGGCGGAATCTCGTCCACCGGGAGCGGATATACGTCCGGCATGACGTTTTTACCCCCGACCGCGCTGAGAACCGCATTATCAAGGCGGCGGCGGTCAGGCTCAGCAAGCTCACTGCTTCGTCGCAGAGCTCTCATCTGCTAATGGAGGCGATGTCCTTCCTCGATGAGGTGCCGCTGCCGAGAGATGTCGCGGCGGAGTTTCCCAAATGCATCAACACCCGCAATACCAAAAAGTACAGCACTACCCTCAGCATCTGCCGTATGCTCTTCGACAAGAGCGCCGGCTCTGCCTTCACGGGGAAGTTCGTTTCCTGTGCACAGTTTTTTGAGGTGGGATAAAGATGTCCGTTTTCCTGCGACCATAAGGTCGCAGGGGAGAAATAATGATGCGGTAGAATGAGACGCCCTCTCTTGCAGGGCGTCTCCTATGGTTGGGTCAGGTATTCTTGGGCATAAAAAAGCTCTCCCGGGGGAGAGCTTTCTTCATGTCTGTACGGTCGTTTTGAAGGTCAGTTTAGAGGTGTCGGAGTAGCTGAGGCGGGTGTCCTCTATCTGCGGGAACGCCGCCTTGAACGCCTCCACGACCCTCCCGTCGAACTGCGTGCCTGAGTTCTTCACTATCTCGTCGAACGCTTCCTGCGGTGTCCACGGATCCTTGTAGCTGCGCTTCGAGGTGAGGGCGTCGTAAACGTCGGCGACTGCCACTATCCTGCCCTCCATTGATATCTCGTCGCCGTGCTTGCCCTGCGGATATCCCCTGCCGTCGGGTCGCTCATGGTGGTCAAGGGCTATAGTGCGGGCAAGCTCCATTATGTCGCCCTCGACGTTCTCGAGCAGCTCGCCGCCGTAGCCGGAATGCTTCTTTATCTCGGCGAACTCCTCGTCCGTCAGGCGGGCTGGCTTTTCGAGTATCTGCGCTGACACGAGGAGCTTGCCGATGTCATGCATGGTGGACGCAAGGCGCAGCTTCTCGCAGTCCTCGTCTGGCAGCCCGAGCTGGCGGGCAAGTATCTTCGAGTACTCGGATACGCGCTTGACGTGGTTGCCGGTCTGGGCGGATTTGTTTTCGGTTATCTCGGCGAAGGAGACTATCATCTCCTCCTGTATGCGGGCGGTCTGGTCTGCTTTCGCCTGCAGGTAGGCGCCGTACTCGAACAGCGCTGAGAACAGCCGGAGCAGCAGGGTTATCACTATCGCGATGATGGGATCGTAAAAGATGAGCAGCAGCGAGAAGCGTGAGGCTGTCTTCAGCGTTTTCGCGGCTTCTGTGGTGAAGGGCGTCTCTCCCTCCGTTATCTTTTTTATCAGCTTGCGCATGACGTTGAGCAGGAATACCATAGCACCGACGAGCAGGATATACAGCGTCATCGTTATCGCGACCTGAAGGCGCGGGTCTATACCCGTTATATCAAGCGCAATGACTGTATCTACAAGGTCGTCGCCGGCAAAGCCCTTCGCCATTTTTTCGGCAAAGCTCATGCTGATAAGGCTCAGGATAATAACTGCCGCAAAGCCGATGCACGCGGCGATACCGACGATCATCGCTGCTCTGCATAAGCCGCCGAGCTGTCTGCCTATTTTTAGTATCCGTTTTTTGGTCTCTTCCATGATAGTCACCCCGGGTCTCATTATAGGTACATGATAGCATATTTTTCGGGGAAAGTCAATCAGTGGAGACAAGCGGGGAAGGACGGCTGGGCGAGTGCTGGACGCGCGTTAGCAATTGCAAACAAATTAATGCGGGTGCGGCTCCGTATATTATAAAAATCGACGAAATGCCTGAAAAATGATTGACAAACGGCTCAGAGCGTGATAACATATGAATAGACATTCATATGTTATCCGACTGTACATGACATAAATGTCCGACATCAACGATATAAGGGGAATTTTCATTATGAGCCAGAACGATATTGCTTTCCTTACCGTAAAGGGACTGAAAAAGAGCTTCGGCAGCGGTGATACACGTCAGGAGGTCCTCAAGGGCATGGACTTCACTGTGGGACGCGGGGAATTCTGCGTGCTACTCGGGCCCTCGGGCTCGGGCAAGTCTACGCTGCTCAATATCCTCGGCGGCATTGACAGCGCCGATGAGGGCGAGATCTCCATCAACGGCGACAAGCTCGCGGAAATGGACGAGAAAAGCCTTACCCGATACAGACGCAAGCACCTCGGGTATGTCTTCCAGATGTATAACCTCATCCCTGACCTCAACGTCAAGGAGAATATCGAGACTGGGGCTTACCTCTCCGATAAGCCGCTCGATATAGATGAGCTCCTGAAGATTCTCGGGCTCTATGAGCACCGCTACAAGCTGCCCAATCAGCTCTCGGGCGGTCAGCAGCAGAGAGTATCCATAGGCAGGGCGATAGTCAAGAATCCCGATATCCTCCTCTGCGACGAGCCCACCGGCGCTCTCGACTACAATACCTCCAGGGAGATATTGCAGCTCATCGAGGAGGTCAATAAAAAGTACGGGAATACCGTTATCATGGTCACGCACAACGAGGCGATAAAGCAGATGGCGGATCACGTCATAAAGCTCCGCGACGGCAGGATCAGGCACGATATAGTCAATTCCGAAAAGCTCTCCGCCGCTGAGATAGAGTGGTAAGGAGGCGCGGGAATGGAGAAGAAAAGCATCTCTTTCGGCACGCGCCCTGCGGATCCGCTCCGCAGGAGAGTATGGAGGGATATCCGCCGCGACTGGCGGAGATACCTGATGATATTTATCATGCTCGTTGCAACTATCGGGTTCGTTTCGGGTATGTACGTTGCGAACAACAGTATGCTCAAGACGCTCAGCAAAAACGTCAGCAGTCTGAACCGCGAGAACGGTCACTTCACCCTCTCGCAGAAGGCGGACAGTGACGTTATAGACGCCGTGGAGAGCGGCGAGCTGCCTGAGGTGTTCGGCGAGGACGAGGACTTCGAGCCCGTGCCGGTCACTGTGTATGAGCTGTTCTACAAGGACGCTTCTGAGGGACTCGCCGGGAAGGGCGGCAGCACGGGCACTGTCCGAGTTTACGGCGAGCGCCGGGACGTTGACAGGTACGATATCTTCGACGGACGCGCTCCCGAGAATGAGAACGAGATCATCATCGACCGTATGCACGCCGACAACGCGGGGATAAAGGTCGGGGACCAGATAACCGCTGAGGGCGCGGAGTTCGAGGTGGTCGGGCTCGCGGCGTTCGTGGACTACAGTGCGCTGTATGAGAGCAACACCGATACCATGTTCGACGCGCTCACATTCAACGTCGCTATGACAACGGACGAGGGCTTCGAGCGTATCAGCGCTCCGGAAGAGGCGAACTATGCGTTCACCTATGTCAGGGAGCCGGCGGACGAATATGAGGAGAAAGAAATGTCCGATAACTTCCTCAAGGTGCTGTTCGCTCAGACGGCTGTGTCGGGCTGCGAGGGTCTGGAGATAACGGACTACGTTCCCGCATATGCCAATAATGCGCTGACCTTCGCTGAGAACGATATCGGCAAGGACAAGGCTATGGGCGGGGTGCTGCTGTATATCCTCACGGCTGTGCTCGCGTTCATTTTCGCGGTGACTATCAGCACGACACTCGAGCAGGAGGCGTCGGTCATCGGTACGCTCAGGGCATCAGGTTATACGCGCGGGGAGCTCCTGCGGTACTACATGAGCGCTCCCCTGCTCATCGTCATCATTTCGGCTGTTATCGGTAATGTGCTCGGGTATACCGTGCTGAAGGATACTGTCGCGGATATGTACTACGGGAGCTACAGCCTGCCGACGTTCGAGACGCTGTGGACCCCGGAGGCCTTCATCCGCACGACTGTCGTTCCGATAGTGCTCATGCTCGTGATAAACGTCATCGTCATCACAAGGGCGCTGAAGCTCTCGCCGCTGAGGTTCCTCAGACATGACCTCAAACGCACCAAGAGGAAGAAGGCGGTAAGGCTCCCGAGATGGGGATTCCTGCACAGGTTCAGGCTGAGAGTGTTCCTCCAGAATATCCCCAACTACATAATGCTGTTCGTAGGGATAACCTTCGTTATGCTGCTCATCTCCATGGCGGTCGGTATGCCGGAGACGCTCTCCTACTATCAGGATTCCATGGGGGATATGATGTTCGCGGAGGATCAGGTCGTCCTCAGGAGCACTGTTGACGAAAACGGCGATACTATCATCACGTCTGCGGACGGTGCAGAACGGTTCTCCATGGCTTCGCTCGAGAGGAAGTCCGATGTCTACAACGAGGAAGTCGCGGTATACGGCGTCGAGGCGGACAGCAGGTATGTAAGGCTCGGCGAATGCGCGGAGGGTTCCGTCTACATCTCGAAGGCTTATGCCGATAAGTACGGCGTGAGCGCCGGGGATACCATAAAGCTCTCCGAGAAGTACGAGCACAAGGACTACGAATGGAAGGTGCAGGGCATTTACGATTACTCCGCGGCGGTCGCGGTCTTCATGGAACGGGAGCAGCTCAACGAGGTCTTCGGAAGGGACAGCGGGGATTTCACCGGGTATATGTCCGATGAGATGATAACCGATATCGGCAAGGAATACATCGCTAAGGAGATAACCTCGCAGGATATGATCAAGGTGGCGGATCAGCTCGACAAGTCGATGGGCGCGTTCATGTTGTACTTCCAGTACGTCTGCTTCATCGTCGCGGCGATAATCCTCTATCTGCTCACTAAAATAATCATCGAGAAAAACGAGCGCTCTATCTCTATGGCGAAGATACTCGGCTACGGGAACGGTGAGATCGCTTCGCTGTATCTCATACCTACGGCTGTGGTCGTGTTCTTCTCTGAGTTCCTCGCGATTTACCTCGGATTCAAGCTCATGGAATTCTTCTGGAAGCTCATCATGATGGAGATGAGCGGATGGTTCGCATTCATCCTCCCCTTCTCCGGGTTCGTGAAGGAGTTCCTGCTCGTGTTTGCGGCGTATGTCATCATCACGGTGCTCGACTATATGCGCATTCGCAGGATACCCAAGGCGCTCGCGCTCAAGAATATGGAATGAGTTCCGGTGCGGACAATAAAAAGGTATCGACCTTCGGTCGATACCTTTTTCATTCTTCTTTTTTACAGCAGCTTCTCCATTCGGATACAGTCAAAGGTGTCGCCGTGGATAACGGTGCGGTCAGTTACGGTGTAGCCGAGCTTTTCGTAAAAGCCCACTGCTGTGTCGCGGCTCTCCACTGCGGCTCTGCCATAGCCGAGCTCGCGGAGCCAGCTTTCCGCTTCGGTGACGGTTCGCCAGCCCAAGCCCCTCCCGCGGTACTCCGGCAGGACCACTACCCGTCCTATCATCGCGGAGGCTGCGTCAATCGGGTAGATGCGCGAGGTCGCTACGGGGAAGCTGCCGTCGAGCAGGACGATGTATTTCGTATCGGGGGTGTCGTGTTCGTCGAACTCGCGGCGCAGGGTGATATTGTGCTGCCTTGCCATGCCCTGTATGCGGACGTAGTATGCTCCCGCCTGCTGCCATGTCTCGGTCGCTCTCATCACGGTTATTTCCATTGCTGTTCCCTCTTCCGTTTTGATACCCTCACTGGGACGTGAGGGGTCAGTGTCACAGACAATATTATACCACGGACGCGGTGGGATTTCAAGTCGCCGACAAGGACAGAACGACAAAGCCGGCAGTTCGCACTGCCGGCTCTGTCGTTCTGCTGTAAAATCAAGGAGTCATCTATTATGGGCAGTAAGCTGTCCTGTGGTGAAAATTCCTGCGGCGCGGGACATCATACTCCGAACAGGAGCTTGTCGTATGCCGGGAACGGCCAGTAGGTCTCTGCTGTTACTGTTTCTGCCTTGTCTGCTGCCGCACGGAGCTTATCCATTGCGGGGAGCATCGTGTCGCGGACAAATTCGGAAGCCTTGATTATCTCGGTCTGCTTCTTGAAGTCTGCAACGGTCTTTTCGAGCTTTGTCGTTGCAGCATCCATCTCGTCAATGAGGGCGGAGAGGTCTGCTACAAGGCTGGTCTCGTACTTGCAGGCTGCCTTCGATACGCTCTTCTTTACGGCTACTGCGGAGGCTGTGTCAGCAGCGAACTTCGCTACTGCGGGGATTATCTCCTTGCGTGCCATGTCTATCATGGTGATAGCCTCGATGTTCACGGTCTTGATGTAGTTATCCAGCATTATCTCGCAGCGGGAGGTGATCTCCGCCTCTGTGAAGATACCGTGGGAGGTGAGCATATCTACGTTCTTCTTGTCGCAGATCTTCGGCATTGCGTCAGCGGTGGTCTTCAGGTTCATCAGGCCGCGCTTCTCGGCTTCCTTGATCCATGCGTCATCGTAGCCGTTGCCGTTGAAGATGATACGCTTGTGATCCTTTATCGTCTTCTTGATGAGGTCGTGGAGCGCCTTGTTGAAGTCCTTGGCGCCTTCGAGCTTGTCTGCGAACTGCTTCAGCGACTCTGCAACTGCTGCGTTGAGGTGGATATTCGCGCAGGAGATGCTGTTGGACGAGCCGAGCATACGGAACTCGAACTTGTTGCCTGTGAATGCGAACGGCGATGTACGGTTGCGGTCGGTGCTGTCCTTGCTGAACTTGGGGAGGACGTCTACGCCGAGCTGCATCTTCTCTTTTTTCGTGCCGCCGTAGGGCTTATCCTTTTCGATAGCGTCGAGGACGGCTGTGAGCTCGTCGCCGAGGAATATGGAGATAACTGCCGGGGGAGCTTCGTTTGCTCCGAGACGGTGGTCGTTGCCGGCTGTTGCTACTGACAGTCTGAGCAGATCCTGATAGTCGTCAACTGCCTTTATTACTGCTGCAAGGAACAGCAGGAACTGGGCGTTCTCTGCGGGGGTTTCGCCCGGAGAGAGGAGGTTCTCGCCCTGATCTGTCGAGATAGACCAGTTATTGTGCTTGCCGGAGCCGTTTACTCCTGCGAAGGGCTTTTCGTGGAGCAGGCATACGAGTCCGTGACGGAGCGCGACCTTCTGCATTACTTCCATTGTGAGCTGGTTGTGGTCAGCGGCGATGTTGGTCGTGTCGTAGATGGGTGCGAGCTCGTGCTGGGCGGGCGCTACCTCGTTGTGCTTGGTCTTCGCGAGGATACCGAGCTTCCACAGCTCCTTGTCGAGGTCTGCCATGTACTCGGCTACTCTCGGCTTGATCGAGCCGAAATAGTGGTCGTCCATTTCCTGTCCCTTGGGAGGCATCGCGCCGAACAGCGTGCGTCCGGTCATGATGAGGTCCTTTCTCTTCTTCCACATCTCGCGGTCTACGAGGAAGTACTCCTGCTCAGGACCCACTGAGGTCTTGACGCTCTTTACCTTGTCATTGCCGAACAGCTTCAGGATACGGATAGCCTGCTTGTTAAGGGCTTCCATAGAACGCAGGAGGGGCACCTTCTTGTCGAGGGCTTCGCCGGTGTAGGAGCAGAATGCCGTCGGGATATAGAGTGTGCCGTCCTTGATGAATGCGTAAGAGGTCGGATCCCATGCTGTATAGCCGCGAGCCTCGAAGGTCGCGCGGAGTCCGCCCGAGGGGAACGATGATGCGTCGGGCTCGCCCTTGACGAGCTCCTTGCCGGAGAATTCCATGATGACTCTGCCGTCGGGTGCGGGCGAGATGAAGCTGTCGTGCTTCTCAGCCGTAACGCCTGTCATTGGCTGGAACCAGTGGGTGTAGTGCGTTGCGCCCTTTTCAACTGCCCACTCCTTCATGGCAGCTGCTACTGCGTTCGCGACCGAGATATCGAGCGGGGTGCCCTTGTCGATAGTCCTTTTCAGCGACCTGTAGACCTTGTCTGAAAGCGTGGCTTTCATGATCCTGTCGTCGAATACCATTGAGCCGAAATAATCTGTTATCTTTTCCATTGTAATTACCTCCAGTTGATTTTATGCAGAGCTTACTGCGGATATATTGCTGTACTTTATATCCGCAGCAGCCTTGTATGTACTTTTTATGCCTTTTCCCATTCTGCCGAGTCGTGGAGCGCGTTGTAGCCCTCCTCGCCGGTACGGATCTTGATGACGTTCTCGATGTCGTAGATGAACATCTTGCCGTCGCCGTAGTTGCCTGTGTAAAGGGCTGCCTTTGCGGCTGCGATGACCTTCTCAACGGGTACTGCGCATACGGCTATCTCTGCCTTTACCTTCGGGAGCAGATTCATTTCAACTGTGGTACCGCGGTAGTAGTTGAGCTGTCCGTTCTGCATTCCGCAGCCGAGGACGTTCGTTACTGTGATACCCTTTACATCGATAGCCTCCATAGCCTCGATGAACTGCTGGAGCCTCTGCTGTTTGAAAATAACTACGATGTTTGTCAGCTTCGGGCTGCCGTCAGCAGCGGGTACGGAGTAATTCTTGATCTCTACTGCCTCATCGACTGTAACTGCGGGAGCCTCGGGTGTGCCGACCTTCTTCACGCTCTTTGCGTCGTCCTTAGTGTAGCCCTTCATGCCGATGTCTGTGAGGGCGGGAGCGAAGTCTGCGTAAGAGGAGATGAGTCCGTGCTCTGTTACGTCAAGTCCGATTATCTCTTCCTGCTCAGATGCGCGGAGTCCGATAGTCGCCTTGATGATCATGAATACGATCGCCATTGCAACTGCTGTGAATGCTGCGATAGCTACGAAGCCTGTGATCTGTCTGCCGAGGAGTGCGAAACCGCCGCCGTAGAACAGGCCTGCGAGCTGGTTGCCGTCCTGGTCTGCAAGTGCATAGCCGGGGACCTCGGGGTTTGCGAAGAGTCCGACTGCGATCGTGCCCCAGATACCGTTCATCATGTGAACTGCTACTGCACCGACAGGATCGTCGATGTGGAGAACGTAGTCGAGGAACCATACGCCGAAGCATACGAGTAAGCCGGAAACGATACCTACGATGGAAGCACCGAGGCAGTCTGTTACGTCACAGGGTGCTGTGATACCAACGAGTCCTGCGAGCGATGCGTTCAGACACATCGAAACATCGGGCTTGCCGTACTTGATCCATGTGAAGATCATGCAGGTAACTGTTGCGATCGCGGGGGCAACTGTTGTTGTGAGGAATACGGAGCCGAGCTGGTCAACAGATGTGCAGGCAGCTCCGTTGCAGCCGTACCAGCCGAACCAGAGGATAAAGCAGCCGAGTGCGCCGATTGTGAGGTTGTGTCCGGGGATAGCGTTTACCTTGATCTCGCCGTCCTTGGTCTTATGGAACTTGCCGATTCTGGGTCCGAGGATAGCTGCACCTACGAGTGCTGCGATACCGCCGACCATGTGGATATGTGCGGAGCCGGCGAAATCATGGAAGCCCCACTGCGCCAGCCAGCCGCCGCCCCAGCCCCAGTGTGCCTCGATCGGGTACACAACTGCGCTGATAACTGCGGAGTAAACACAGTAAGAAAGGAACTTTGTACGTTCTGCCATTGCACCGGAAACGATAGTTGCGGTCGTTGCGCAGAATACGAGGTTGAACACGAAGTTCGACCAGTCGAATGAGCCGTAGGAAGTGAAGATGTCAAATCCGGGCTTGCCGATGATGCCTATGGCGTCCTCACCGAAGAGGAGACCGAAGCCTATGAGTATGAAAACTACTGTACCGATACAGAAGTCCATAAGGTTTTTCATGATGATGTTGCCGGCGTTCTTTGCACGGGTGAAGCCTGTTTCCACCATTGCGAAGCCTGCCTGCATGAAGAATACCAATGCGGCGCCGATAAGGAACCATACACCAAAGACCAGACCGTTGGTCTCATCCATGGCTTGTTGTAAAATTGTCTGAGTGTCCATAGTAATACCTCCTGATATTAGTCTTAACAGCATTTTTATACCATTTCCTAAAACGCCATTGTTATTGGGGGTATAAAATAAAATGGGGTGCAGAAGTCCTGAGACTTCATACACCCCTTTGTGTATGGAATTAGCGCTATAAAACCAAAAAGAGCTGCGGACTTTTCATCCGCAGCTCCCTTGCTGTTTACAATGCCATTATAGTCCCTTTGCGGGGATTTGTCAAGGGGTTTTTCAAAATTTGACGTTTCGCACATATTTCGCTTTAAAGCAGTGAACAATAATGTTGATTTGTACAGAAATGTGCTTTGCTCGGTATGTTCCCCTGCTGCGGTGCCCTGTGTTCTTCAGCTATCTAAAGCTTTTTGAATAAAATCCCGAGATCTTAACGATGAAAACAAATGCTTTCTGATCTGTTTAATAATATTTTACTTCAGCTCCGTCATGCTCCTCAGTCCTATGGCAAGTGTTGAGGCATTGTGCAGAAGTGCAGAAGTCGCAGGCGGGAGAACTCCGAGGACGCCCAGTCCGATGAGTCCGCCGTTGAAGCCGATTATAGTTCTGTAGTTCCAGCCGATACGCTTCATCAGTGCATTGCTAAGACTCTTAAGCTCGACAAGCGCATACAGGTCGTCTGCGGAAATTGTGATATCGGCTATTTCACGCGCTATAGCGGCTCCTGTGCTTATCGCTATGCCTGCATCAGCTTCGCTCAGCGCGGGTGAATCGTTCACGCCGTCACCTATCATTATGACCTTGCGTCCCGCTTCGTGCTCAGCTTTTATGAAAGCAGCCTTGTCCTCGGGCAACACCTCCGCGTGATACTCGTCAACGCCCACCTTTTCTGCGACCGCACGCGCTGTGCGTTCATTGTCGCCTGTCATCATAACTACGCGCGATATGCCGTATTCGTGGAGCTTCTTCACCACGTCGGCAGCTTCGTCACGGAGAGGGTCTTCTATGCAGATAACGGCTGCAACTTCGCCGCCGATAGCGAGATACAGGTGCGAATACTCCTTGGGCAGGTGTCTGAAAATACGCTCGTCAGGCGGAGTACAGCCCTCGTCCTCGATGATGAAATGATGACTGCCGATGAGTACGCGCTCATTCTCCACCATACTCGAAATGCCGTGTGCCACAACATACTCCACCTTTGAGTGGAACTCCTCATGCTCAAGTCCGCGCTCTGCCGCCGCAGCCACGACCGCATTAGCTATAGAGTGCGGGTAGTGCTCTTCAAGGCAGGCTGCCAGCCGCAGCATTTCGTCCTCGTTACGTCCGCCGAAGGTGATTACCTGTGCAACTCTCGGAGACGAATGAGTGAGTGTTCCCGTCTTGTCGAAAACTATGGTATCGGCTTCCGCAACGGCTTCGAGGAAGCGTCCGCCCTTGACAGTTATCCCCGTGCGGCTGCAATCGCGCATAGCCGAAAGTACAGATATAGGCATTGCAAGCTTGAGAGCGCAGGAGAAGTCTACCATAAGGATAGACAGTGCCTTTGTTACGTTTCGGGTCAGCAGCCACGTCAGAAGCGTGCCGCCGAGGCTCCACGGGACGAGCTTATCCGCGAGGTGTGACGCCTTGTCCTCTGCGGCGGATTTCAGCTTTTCAGACTCCTCTATCATCTTAACGATACGGTCATATCGTCCGCCGCCTGCTGTATTCTCGACAACGACCGTACACTCGCCGTCCTCGACGACCGTTCCCGCGTAAACGTAAGCGCCCTCGCTCTTGTGGACAGGCACGGATTCGCCCGTCATCGACGCCTGATTTACCATTGCGTCGCCCGAAACCACCTTGCCGTCAAGCGGTATCATCGAGCCTGTTCTGACGATAACAGTATCGTCTTTCTGCACCTCGTTCACGGGCATTAATATCTCCTGCCCGTCGTCGGTTTTTACCCACACCTGTTCAACACCGAGGGACATGGTCCGTGCAAGGTCGTCAATGGACTTCCTGTGTGTCCACTCGTCAAGAATGTCCCCGACATTCAGCAGGAACATCACCGAGCCCGCAGTACTGAAGTCCCCGCGGAGCATGGATACTCCTATCGCGGTCGCGTCAAGCACTGCGACCTCCAGCCTGCCGCTCAGCAGACATCTTATCCCGCGCAGTATGTACTTCATTGCCCTGAAAACGGCTATGATCCGGCGTATCGGCTGCGGTATGACGAGCTTGTTCACGAAGCGTTTCAGCACCACTCCCGCGAGCTTGTTCTCGTACCTGCGGCTCAGCTCACGACCGGTTTTTTCGGGGACGAGGTCAGTGTTACGCTCGTCGGTGAACGAGAATCCCGACAGCGTTTTTATTATTTCATCTCTCGGACAGGTGTATGCTATCACTACGTCGCAGGTGCGGTCGAAGACCTGTACCCTCGTCACTCCGATGACGGCGGAGAGCGAATATTCGGCGACATCAGCCTGCCTGAGCGTCATGCGTTTTACACAGAAGCGCACCCGCATACGCCCCTTAGTTTCATGCAATATCTTGCATTTCATATTATGTCCTCCTACAAAAACAGACCGTCAAAGCGGTCTGTTTCGTTTTATTTTTCACTGGTATCAGCTATCACTTCGCACTCGTCTTCGATAACGGCAGCTTCTTCGGCAAGTGCTCTCTGCTCGTTTATCTCCTTTGCGTCGGCGAGAATATCATCGCAGTTCTCGCGGACCTTTGTTGCAGTTGCCATAACGTCCGACTTTGCACGGAGTACAGCAGCGGTCGCGTGAGTGTAGCACTTCTTGGCGTCCTTGCTTGAAAGAACTCTGATACCTGCTGTGCCGAAGAGAACACCGCCGGCAAATACGCCTATCTTTTTCCATGGAATATCATTCAATCTTACCATAATAATCGCCTCGTCATAAATAATAATTACATTAGAATTAACTAACGTATTGATTATATCGCTTGATACTGCATAAGTCAAGCTGTTGCAAAAATATTTGTATCCGCTAACAAAAATAAGTTATCAGGTGCAAACACTTTTGTTATAGTATACAAACTTCTTTATGTTTGATTGACAAATCAGTCCGTAAGTGATATTCTTTTATTGTTATAAAGTGCTAACAATAGTTTTGAAACGGAAGTGTTGTGATGATGCCGCTCAGTATGGCAGATCGGGAGAAAGAATGTTCTCTGGCGAACCTACACCATTCGTAATGGAACTTCCTGCATACCATATGCCCACACTCAGCAATGTTCTCCGTTCAATGGCTCAGTGACAATATCGGAACTATCATCGTATCGCTGATACTCATTTGTATTGTGACAGCGGTCATTGTGAAAATGATAAAGGATAAGAAAAGCGGCAAGGGCTCTTGCGGCTGTGGCTGCGAGCACTGTGCAATGCATGAAAAATGCCATAAATAGAATGATAGAGGGTCGATACAGGCATCGACCCCTACATTAAATCCGCAAGTTAGTTGATACTAATAGCGAAGGAGGAATTATGAGCATCGTAATCGTGGGCGGCAACGACCGCATGGTAGCACGTTATCTGGATATCTGCAAATCGTTCAACTACAAGTCGAAAGTCTTTACACAAATGCCTGCCGACTTTGAGAACAAGCTTGGAACTCCTGATCTTATGGTGGTTTTCACAGGGACCTGTTCCCACAAAATGCTGGGAACTGTCAAGAAAAGCTCCGAGAAAAACGGCGTGCCTGTCAAGCACGTTCACAGCTCCAGCGTAAGTGCACTTAAACAGCTATTGTCCGGTATAAAGGAGAGGAACTATGTCCGAAGCTGAACGCAGAAACATAGATAGTGTGCTTGCATTTCACAGCGCTCCCACGCTTCTGGGAGTCAAGTGTGCAAACCTAATTTCCTTTGATATGTGCGAGGAAACTATTACAGAATATCTGCACGAGTTCAAGTCCATACTGTCCGAGAACGGACTTACAGCAATACAGCTGTGCAGATGCCGCAAGCGTTCGCTTGTATACATATACAACGAGAGAATGCTGACCGCATGGCTCAGTATGCCTCAGGTGCAGCAATTCCTTTCAGAATACGGCTATACCTGCGATATGAGCCTTGAACAAAAGCTCCGCAGACTTTCGAGCCGTATGAGCTGCGGCAGCTTTCCCCATGAGATAGGGGCTTTCCTCGGCTATCCCGTAGAGGATATCCGTGGCTTTATCAGCAACAGCGGCAAAAACTGTCTGCTTTGCGGATACTGGAAGGTCTACGGAAACGCCGAAAAAGCACAGCGGACATTCAACAAATACGATCGCTGCAGGAGTATCCTGTTCGATAAATTAAAATCTGGTCTGGATTTGTTTCAGGCTATTTCCAAGGAGGAAAATATATGAAAACAGCAGTTATTTACTGGAGCGGCACGGGCAACACCGAGGCTATGGCCAAGGCTGCCGCTGAGGGTGCGAACGCGGAGCTCTTCGCGGTATCGGAGTTCGGCGGCGATCCCGCGGGCTACGACGCTTTCGCTTTCGGGTGCCCTGCAATGGGCGCGGAAGTTCTTGAGGAGGACGAGTTCGAGCCGTTCTTCACGGGTATCGAGGGCTCGCTCAGCGGGAAAAAGGTCCTGCTCTTCGGCTCTTATGGCTGGGGCGACGGCGAGTGGATGAGAAACTGGTACGACCGCACAAAGGCTGCGGGCGCGGAGCTCGTCAGCGATGAGGGATTCATCGTGAACGATGCGCCCTCCGATGACGACCTCGCAAAGCTGAAAGAGCTTGCTTCACAGCTTGCATAAGGAGGAAAAATGAAAAAGACTATTTCACTTATCAGTGCGGCGGCGATCGCTGCACTTACCACTGCTTCGCTCCCTGCAAATGCTGAGGGCGGCGACAAGGTCTACGGCACTATGAATATCCCCTACGCCGACTTCTATTCGGCTGAGATAGAGAGTGCTTATGAGGTGGACGCGGTGTCGTCTGCGACGGCAAACAAGTGGAAGATGAACGAGGCGGGGCAGCTCGTTGCGGGGACCTACAACGACGGCGAGGGCACTATCCTCGGCGTGACGTTCCCTGTTGAGGTGAGCTCCGGGGACGCGGATAAGCTGGCTCAGTACGGCTTTACGGCGCTCGACAGCAAACCCGCTGCGTACAAGGAGGTCTCGATCTCGGGCGATACGCTCACAGTCTCGAAGGTCATCGATACTAACGGTGAACAGGATGTGAGCGGCTCTGCTGTAGTTTCAACTTCAACAAGGTACGGCGACTATCAGCTCAACGTGACCGGCTACCCCGAGGAGACTGATCTCTACGGCGTTATCGTCAATACCAAGGAGGGCGGCAGGTACGCGCTGCGTCACCTTGAGAATATCTGGCGCGCGGGACAGCTTGCATGGTCCGCGGGCATAACTACGAAAGAGGCTCACGGAAATGAGCTGAAGTACGACGACTACGCTGACTCCATGGGCAAAACAGTGACGTCCGTGACGTTCATCACACTCGACGGGTACACTACCGTGGACGTCGGCGAGCAGTACCTCCCCGTCAGGTTCGCGGGAGATGTTAAGGCGGAGGATTCGGCTGCCGGTACGGGGAAAACGTCCCTCACGCTGAGCGGCTTCCCCGATGACTATCAGAAGGATATCACGGTCGGCGAGGGCTTCACGGTCACTGAGACCGAGATAAGCTATTCCGGCGCAAAGCCCGGAAAGTACACAGTCACGGTCAATGACGGAGGCGGGAAGTATGCGCCGATGTCGGGCGACTTCATCCTGTCCACGAGCGATATCCCCGTCAGATATTCGGACGGGAAGCTCGTCGCGGCTGACGGCTTCTCCGAGGACGACGCGGCGAACTTCATCAAGAATATCGCGAGCGTCGGTGTGAACGGAACTGCGTACAATGCCGCGGGCAAGCGCTCCGTGAAGATCGTCGGCGAGGACGGTACTATCGATTTTGCGGTGAAGTCCGGCGAAAACGACGTCTTCGACGGCAGCGGCAATTACAGCATAACTGTCACCGCGACCGGCTACAGCGATCAGCTTACAATTGAGATAAAGAGCGAGGAAGCCGTGACCTCCACCACCTCCACGGCGTCTGCCACCTCGCCCGCCTCTACGACGACCGCCGCGTCTTCTTCCAAGGCTGCGGCGACGTCCACGGGCGCAAACAGTCCGAAGACCGGCACTGCGGGTACGGCAGTTCCTATGTCTGTGCTCGCGCTCGCGTGCGCTGCGGCGTTCGCGTTCAGAAAAAAAGACAACTGATCCTACAGCTCTCCTTCGTACATTGTAGGTATGACCCCTGCGGTATGCCGCGGGGGTCAAATACTGTTTGAGGTGTTTTTATGCTATTTCTTATTTCACTCGCGATCGCGTTAATAGTCGCATTTCTGCTCGGGAAGCCGCTGAAAAAGTATCCGGCTGCATTCTATGTGACTGCCGCTGCGGCTACTGCTGCTTCGATAATAATTTCGCAGGCGGACATCGCTGTGGGCGGCTTCGTCAGGGTGTATGTGCTCGGTATATTCACGCGGGGCGCGCTCGGGGCGGCGTTCTGGGCGGTAGTCATGTGGACGGGCGCTCTCCCGAACGGCTCGGCGGCGATAAAGAAGCTCATGCCGGTCCGCGGTGAGCTCTCGATAACTGCGGCAGCGCTCACGCTCTCCCATGTCGTGACATACGGGGTGCAGTATATCTCGCGTCTGGTGAACGGGCGGACGGGGTCTGACTTCGCCGTGACGAGCGCGGTTAGTATCGTGATGGTGCTGATAATGCTTCCGCTGACGGTGATGTCGTTCAAGGCTGTCCGCAGGAAGATGAACGCTAAGACGTGGAAGCGGATACAGCGGCTCGCGTATGTGTTCTACGCGCTCATTTATGTGCACATCATGGTGGTGTTCGTGCCGAGGGCGCGGAGCGGCAGAGAGGGGTATTTCCTGAACGTGCTGGTGTACAGCGCGGTGTTCATCGGGTACGCGGTCATGCGGCTGGAAAAGCTGTATCTCACGAAAAAGAAGCCGAAGTCAGGGGTCGCGGTGAAGCTGGCGGGAAAGTGCGCGGCGATAGCGCTGGTGTACTGCGCTGCGGTTTTCTCATATGGGGAAGCCCCTGCCGGGGAGAGTCCCCCGCCCGCAGGCGAACCGGTCACATTCACCTTCACGCCGTCTGCTTCGGCGGCGTCTGAAAGCAGGGTGACGACTGAGGTCACGGAGGTCGCCGTTCAGACGACGGGAGCCGCTGCGGAGGTGGTCACGGAGCCTGCGGAGACAGAGACGGAGGCTGTCGGGGAGACGACTGAGGCTGTGACGGAGGAGGTCACACCTGAGCAGACGGAGGCTGAGTCCCCTGCGGAAGAGACCGAGCCCGCTGAGGAAGTGCAGGAGGAGGTCCAGACCGAGCCGGTGACTGAGGTCGTTTACCGCTACAGAAACGGCGAGTTTGAGGGCTCTGCGATGGGCTACACGGGCACGGTGCACGTCCGGCTCACTATCGAGAACGACTGCATTACGAGTATGACTGCGTGGGCTGACGACGACGATCCAGAGTATTTCTCCGACGCGATGAACAAGGTCATCCCGCAGATCGCGGCGAATGTCAGTGCGGACGGCGTTGACGCCTGCTCCGGGGCGACATTCAGCTCAAAGGGTATCATCGAGGCGGCGAATAATGCTCTCGAAAAGGCGCTTTCTGAATAAAAACAGATAAACTGGAGGTACAATATGAAGCTTATAGAAACAAAGTCGGATATGCGCGGGAGCATAACTGCTGTAAATGGTGACGATCATTTTATGAACCGTATCACTTCGATAGGTATTACAGAGGGAACAACGTTCCAGACAGTGCGAAATGATAAGAAAATGCCTGTTCTTATCTATCTGAGGGAAACACTCATCTCCCTCAACAGAGCAGATGCGGAAAGGATAGAGGTGACATCGAAATGACGGGCAGTATCGCACTTTTGGGACAGCCGAATTCCGGCAAGTCCACCATATTCAATAACCTGACAGGATCGCGTCAGCACGTCGGCAACTGGGCAGGAAAGACGGTAGAGAAGAATGAGGGTACATACACCTACAACGGCACGAAATACAGCGTCACCGACCTTCCGGGCAGCTACGGTTTATCGGGTAATTCCGATGAGGAGATGATCACGACTGATTATATCAAGTCGGGACAGAGCGCTCTGACCGTAGTCCTTGTAGACGCCTCACAGCTTGAAAGAAGTATGTTCATGCTTGCAGAATTTGCAAGACTGGACAAGCCTGCTGTTCTCGTGCTGAATATGATAGACGTTGCTGAAAGCATGGGAAAAACGGTAAATGCAGAAGCTCTCGCAAAGAAGCTCGGCATACCTGTCCTGCCCTTTAATGCGACCGATTCAAAGGACTATGACAAGCTGAAAAAGCTTATCGAAGACGAATTGAAAGCTCCTCACAGGCTTATCGTCCCTGCACCTGCGGAGAATAAAAATGTCAAGGAGAACAGCAAGGAAAAATTCGAGTGGGTAGACGAGCTCCTTTCCGATGTCACGCAGACAGGCGACGCTGTGTACAAGATGTCGCGGTTCGACCGTGTTATGACAAGACCTGTCCTCGGAAAAGTATTATGTATCGGCGTTGTGCTGCTGGCGTTTCTTGTGGCAATGCTCATAATGATACCGTTTATGAGTATCGGTTCGATGATACCGACGATTCTGCACGACCCTGTTGACAAGCTGCTGACAGGCTGGAACGTTCACCCGTGGCTCGTTTCCGTATTCAGCACGATGCTGCCGAACGTGCTGTATTTCACCATTTCCATGGCGAGTTTTGTGTTCGGCGTGAATATAGTTTTCGGATATCTTGAGGAAACAGGCTTCCTTGCCCGCGCCGCGTATCAGTTCGACGGTCTGCTTTCAAAGCTCGGTTTGCAGGGCAAGGCTATCTGTCCTATGCTTATGGGCTTCGGCTGCACTATCGGCGGCGCCTGCGGAACGCGAGTCATGGACAACTGGGGACAGCGAATGCTCGCCATGTCGATAGTATGGGCAATACCCTGTGCGTCAATATGGTCTATAATCCCTGTCATCTCGGGAATGTTCTTCACTTGGTGGCAGACCCTTCTTGTTTGCGTGGGAATACTCCTTTATGTAGTCATCACAATGATCGTCGTATCAAAGGTATTCAGCCGAAAACTCGCACCACAGGCAACAAGAAGCGGCATGATAATGGAGCTTCCGCCCTACCACAAGGCACACTGGAAGCATATCATCAAGGAAGCGTTTTTCAAGGCTTGGGACATTTTCAAGCGTGCTCTCGGAACAGTAACTCTTGTGTCCATACTCTTCTACGTTCTCTCATTCAGCAAGGACGGAAATGTTGATAACAGTCTGCTGTACCGTTTGGGGACCTTCATCGAGCCTGTTACTAAATTCTTCGGTATGGGCTGGCAGACCTTCATGGCGTTCGTCAGCGGTGCTTTCGCAAAGGAAGCCGTTCTCGGAACGCTCAATGCTGTATTTATGGGAGACAATTCCCTCATGGAAGCGACTTTCTTCTCCAAGACTGCGTCAACAGATACGGCACTGCTCGGCACTGCCATGTCAGCAGCCATTTCACCTGCTGAGGCTCTTGCGTTCATGTTTGCTACTACATTCAATATCCCCTGTATTATGGCTCTTTCCACGACATATAAGGAATCGCACTCGCTGAAATGGACAGTGAAGGTTGCACTGTTCTATATCTGCAATGCGCTGGTTCTTTCATTTATCGTTTATCATATTGCGAGTATCTTTATGTAAAAGCATAAAACAGGCTTTTCGGAATTCTTTCGGAAAGCCTGTTTTTATTATATTATAGGAACTTATGATATTAACATACTATCTCTCACCCGATCCCGGCTTTCTTGCAACACAGTGCAGGCGGAAAACAGGTCTTACTTCAAATATCTCCATGTGCAGTCCTGCATTATTACAAAAATTCTGCACTTCCTCTCTGCTGTAGATCTTTACATCGCCCTTGCCTGCAAGATGTATCAGCGGCATTTCAATATGATTGCAGAACCAGCGCTTTACGGGCGATCTCATCGTTATGTCACGCAGTATCAGCCTGCCATTCGGACGCAGTACACGGTAAACACTATTGAAGAAATCCTGCGGATTCGGATAATGGTGAAAGCTCTCGGAACATATTACGGCGTCGAATGAATTTTCAGCAAATGGAAGGTTTTCACAGTCGCCGACTATAAGCTCCACATTTTTCATTCTCTTAGCCTTGGCGACCTCGATCATTTTGGGAGTCAGGTCAATGCCTGTATAGTGCTTGTCGGGGTATTTCTGATGCAGCAATGTCAGCATGGGAGCAGTTCCGCAGCCGCAGTCCAGCAGATCGGTAAAAGGCTCTTTTTCCAATTCAGCCAGTATATCAGGATAATCTTTCTTACACATATTATAGACGCCTGCATGGTCTGATTCATATACCTCGGCAGCTTTGGTAAACTCCCTGACGGATAAGTCTTTGTATTCTTTGCTTGTCATATAATACTCCTTTCAGCTCCGCTTCCACGGAATTCCTATTACAAGAAACGGGCCTATCCCGAAAATCGGCAAATGTTCTTTTTTCTTCATAGTTCCTCCTATCCGAGCGCAACATCAAGTATCATCATCAGCGTAAATCCGACTGAAAATAGGATTACGCCGATATTGGAGTGCTCTCCCTCTGACATTTCGGGTATCAGTTCTTCAACTACAACATATATCATCGCGCCTGCCGCAAAGCTCAGTAAATACGGCATTGCAGGCAGAAACAACCCTGCAAACAATATCGTCAATGCTGCACCGATTGGCTCAACCACTCCTGAAAGCACACCGTCCGCAAATGCTTTTCCTTTGCTTTTCCCTTCTGCATGAAGCGGCATGGATATGATAGCGCCTTCGGGGAAATTCTGTATCGCTATACCGAGTGCAAGTGCAAATGCATTTCCTGCTGACATCTCGGCTGAACCGGATAAAAAGCCTGCATATACGATGCCGACTGCCATTCCTTCGGGGATATTATGGAGCGTGACTGCAAGTACCATCATTGTTGTTCGCGCAAGTCTTGACGAAACTCCCTCTGCTTTTTTTGCATTCATGTGCAGATGCGGAATCAGTGTATCGAGCAGAAGCAGGAATAATATACCACACCAGAAACCGATGGCCGCAGGAAGAAATGCGAGTTTCCCTTTATCTTCTGACATATCCATTGCAGGTATGATAAGGCTCCAGATCGAGGCGGCAGTCATAACGCCTGCGGCAAATCCTGTCAGTGCCCGCTGTACCTGCTTGCTCAGGTTGTGTTTCATGAAGAATACGCAGGCTGAACCAAGTGATGTTCCTATAAACGGTATCAGAAGCCCTGTAATTATCTGACTGTTCATTTTCTGTCAAGATCAGCCGGTTTTTTATAATTTGCACTCATTGATAACACTCCTTTGCTATCTATCAAATTGGAACAGCTTTTTCGTTATATTATAGATTATCACTGCAACTGCTATTCCAATAATGATAAAGAACGTATCTTTTTCATTGCTGTTCCTTTCTGCTTCACCACTTAAATGTTGCCCAGCGATCGTTCAGTTTCGGCAGCAGCAATGCAAATATTTTCGCACGGATACTGTACTTTTTCATTTCTTCATTGAAGCTGTGTTCCTCCACAAGCTGGAAACCGTCCACCAGATCGGCAATTTCCTGTCCTGACTCAGTACCCGACATAAAATGCGCGTTAGTATTCTTTACTGTATCATGATGCTTTTCGTTCTTCTGCATCATCTTGCAGTTCTGCTCTGCGATGAGAATTCCGCCGTCAGGAAAGTTGTTTTTCAGCACTTCCAGAAACGTACGTATCTGCTCGATCGTCAGGTACATGAACAGTCCCTCAGCTATAAATACTGGCTTCGATTTTCTGCCTGCGAGGGACTCCTTTACCTGTCCGCACCAGTCATCTTCTAATGCACTTCCTGCGATCATAGTCACACGGTCGCGCTCAGAAAAAGCCTTTTTTCTTGCAGCGATAGCGTCGGGGAGGTCAAGATCGAACCACAGTATTTTACCGTTATCCATTCTGGAAAAGCGGTCGTCAAAGCCTGCGCCAACATTTACAATTACCGTATCAGGATTATTCTGAATGATACCTCTTAGCTGATGGTCAAGCATTATTGTCCTTGCAACAACACCCTCGTGGGACATGAATTTGTCATACTGCGCAGTATCAATGTTCAGCGTTCTGATTATCTCAACTGCCTTCGGATCCTTGATACGGGCGTTTTTCCGCAGCGTCTCATTCGCCTTGACTGCAAGCGGAATGAGTGCCGTTGTCTGTACATCACCTAATTTAAGTTCCATAATAAATACTCCTTTTTATTTATTCCATACCTTTCAGAACTTCCACCATGTCTATCCGCTTAATCCTGCGCGAGAACAGGAAGCTGACAAGCACGGACACTGTCATTACGAACACTGCCGAAACTATGAATGTCATCGGCGCGATATAGCACGGCCAGTCGATCGCGTCACCGTTTGAGTCCATCATTGCCTGCAATGGCACACGTCCGAGCGGCAGACCGCATATAACTCCAATTATTGACAGCCACAGATTCTGTGTTGAGAGAAGTCTGCGAATAGCACCGCTCTTGAAGCCGAGAACCTTTAGCGTCGCAAACTCCTTTTCACGTTCATTGAAGCTCAGATTTCCCGAATTATAGAGAACTATGACTATGAGCAGAACTGAGAACACCACCATGAAATACACAAGAAGATTCATTATTTCCATCATCTTGTCAAAGGCTGCGATCAGGTCTTTCATGCTGTGTACTGCGGAAACGCAGTCCTTATCGGCGACGTTTTCACAGTTGTTTTTCGATACAAGCATTATCGGTCTGAATGTCATTTCCGCCTTTTCGTAGTCCTCACGGAGCATAGTGATACCTGTTATATTCGGGTGACGTGAGATCAATCCGATTTCACTTTCGTTCCATTTGCTGCCCGTTGCCGTTTTCCAGTACACCTTGTCGCCCTCAGACAGTCCCAGCTTTTTCGCCTGTTTCATCGTAAGAGCGACTTTACCTTTCGGGATAGGCGTTGTGTTAAGCTCTGTGTCGGAAACGCAGTAAAGCTGCTCGCCCTCAGTGACTGCTAATTTGCAGCTGATGATACCGTCGGAAGTCGGGTGATCCTTTGCAGCAATAGACACCGCTTCCATAGCGATAAGCTCGCCGTCAGTCTCGTTTTTCAGCTCCTCAGCCTGTTCGGGCGTACAGCTGTCATTGAGAATGACCTGATACTCATAATTCTGAATGTCATGGAAATACCAGTCACGTACATAGTCCACCGTATCATAAGCTCCGAGACCGAGTTCCATTATCATCATACCCATGCAAGTACCGAAAACGCCCATAAACGCCCTCATTTTCGAGCGTGAGATGTCACGGAGATTGTACCTTGCATTGAAACCGAGCTTATTCCAGAACGGCAGTTTTTCAAAAACACATGGCTTTGCCGTTTTCGCAGCCGCAGGTCTGAGTGCCTCCGACGGGTGTATCTTCAATATCTGCTTGCAGCTGAAATAGGAAGTCCCCGTGCATATCAGTACGAGCACTCCCGCAACGATGATGCTCTTGTAGCTGAATCCGGGTTGCCAGCCGGGAAGCGTGTAGAACTGGCTGAACATATTGACCATAAGTCTGCCAAACGTCAGTATCCCGAGGATAATTCCCAGCGCACAGCCTATGACCGACAGTACAAAGCTGTAGCTGAGGTAGTGAAACAGTATCTTCCGCTTTTTCATGCCGAGGGCGTTGAGTGTGCCTATCTGCGTTCTCTGCTGCGCAATCATTCGCTTCATGGTCGTGATGATGACCAACAGCGCTATCGCTACGAATACGAACGAAAATATGTACGAAAAGCTGTCGTGCTGTGCGAGCTCATCCGAGAGCTGATACCAGCCGCGAATGCTGTTTCTGTCTGCAAGATATGCGTAGTTGTCGTCAAGTGCTTCTGCGATCTCGTCCTCATAATCGAGAGCTTTTCCCTTGCAGGTAAAAATGATCTCGTTATTGATACGCATTTCTTCGGGCAGGACTTGCTGCGATAAATAGGCGAATCCGATGTTATGGAAGTCGGTATCCGTATCGGTCGAAGCGCAGGCAAATTCATACTCGGGAGTGACGATAAGTCCCTTTACCTCTTTTTCAATGTCCAGTCCCATGACGTGGACAGTGAATTTGTCACCGACCTTGATACCCCATGTCTCGGCAAATCTGCTGAACAGCCACAAGCCGTTTTCATCGTTTGCATCGAAGTCTGTACCGTCAATTGTACGTGGTATCGTAACATCTGTACTGTTCTGAAAATAGCAGTACATTTCCGCAGTATTGTACTGCTCATCGGCTTTTCCGAGGACCTCAGTGCGTCGCTGAACGTCGTTTATACCGTCGATAGCCGCGATACTTTCAAGCTGTTCCTCACCGAAATCCGCGCCGTATATCCAGCCGTCTGCGAAGTTGGAGCTGTTTTCAAAATCCTTTCTTGCCTTATTTCCCCCGATGACATTAGCCTGAAATCCCGTGTAGCACCACATTGCTATCAGTGACAAAAGCATGATAGAAAAGAACTGTGCGAAGTTGGCTTTGATGTCACGCAGCATTTTACGTTTAAGCATCGCCGTCACCTCACCATTCGATGTCGTTCACGGACAGCGGCTTATCATTGGTCTTTATGGACTTTATCCTGCCGTTTCTCATGTGGATTATACGGTTCGCACACTTTGCGATATCCGCATTATGGGTAACGAGAATGACCGTATTTCCGTGTTCCGTTGACAGCCTTTGCAGCATATCAATCACAAGCTTTCCTGTTTCCGAGTCAAGAGCACCTGTCGGCTCATCACCGAGGATTATTTTCGGGTCTTTTGCAAGTGCTCTCGCAATGGAAACTCTCTGCTGCTGACCGCCAGACATCTGCGTGGGGAACTTGTTTTTCTGGTCAGCAAGTCCCACACGTTCAAGCATCTCATCAGGACTAAGAGAGCTTTTCTTTATGTCCTTGACGAGAGCAACATTCTCATAAGCCGTCAGTCCGGGGAGCAGATTGTAAAACTGAAAAATAAAGCCGATAGTGTCGGCGCGGTACTCCGAAAGCTGCCTGTCGTTATATGAGGATATTTCCTTACCGTCAACGAGGACCTTGCCCTCTGTGGGAACATCCATACCACCCAGCATATTCAGCACAGTTGATTTTCCCGCACCCGATTGTCCCAGTATGACTACGAATTCTCCTTTTTCAATTGTAAAGCTCACATGGTCGACAGCGACCTGTTTTCCTTCTCCTTTACCATAGATCTTCACCACATCTTTAAATTCTACTGTATTCATATTTATCCCTCCAAAAAGTTAGCTTCTACAAACTGTATTTCAAAAAAATGTCCTAAGACCGCTATTCTCTTGTGATACTATCTCAGGATGATCTTGAAGGAAGACATCCAAAAACACTTCCTTTGAATATACTATATCGCGAAACATATGCAGTGTTGTTAGCGTTTCATAACTCCATGATCTGATTATATCACAGATAAGCTATCATGTCAATATTCTTTTTACACAGAAACAAATCAAAAAGCCGCTCAGGCTATTTCCTGAGCGGTTCTTTTTGTATGTGTTACAATTCAGATGCGGTACGGAACGCGGATAAAAACTAACGCCCCACTTAAAGTGAGGCGCGAAACCGGCTGCGGGGGGGCTCCCCGCTGGAGCTGGAAACGTGACTTGAACACGCGACTACGTGTTTGGACATAGAGGGAACGGACGTTCCCTCTATTGCCTTTATGCCGCATTTTTTGCGGTTCTGTCCAGGTTGCCTACAAACTTATAGTATATTTCGACCTGCTGATAAGTATTGCCGTCAATTTCTTCCTTATGATGGACTAAGACCTTATCGATAAGTTCATTGATAATTTCAGAGTCCAGCTCTTTAATGTCAGTGTACTGATCTATGATCTTTGTAAACTTTTCGGTTTCATTGTTCTGGAATGAATACTTGTTGAGCTCCTCGTTTATCCTTGACACAGACTCCATTAATTCATGCAGTTCCTTTTCAAACCTGTTGGACATCTGAACGTAACGGTCGTCAGGCAGCTTTCCGAGCGCATTGTCCTCATAGAGCTTGTTGAGCAGATGATTAAGCTCTTCTATTCTGCCCTGCGACTTTTTAAGCTCGGTCTTCAGCTGTGCTATTCTTTGGCTACTGATGCCGCTGTATTTGTTGTTAAGGAAAGCTCTGAATTCCTCTTTGTTTTTACGATATGACTTCAATACCCGCCTGATGTCTTTAAGTACGATGTCGTAAATTGCATCGTAGTTGATGTAATGCGAAGCACAGTATTCCTTGCCATGAGTCTTGTACAACCAGCATGAGTATGCTCCGTGGTATGTACCGTCTTTGCGTTTCTTCTGCGAGTAGGTGAGCGCATGACCGCAGTCCGCACAGTACAGGTGTCCTGCGAATATCTGAAACTCTCCTGTCTTTGTCGCACGGCGTTTTACGCTCATCATTCTGTGTGCATCGTCCCATAGCTCCTGAGAGATTATCGGCTCATGACAGTTCTCAACTATTATCCATTCTTCGCGCGGACAGAACACTTTCTTCTTGCTTTTCATGGATACGTTTTTTCGACGTCCGTAGACAAGCTTACCGAGATAGACTTCGTTTTCAAGTATTACTCGGATAGAAGTAACGTGCCAGTCGAACTCTCTCCTCCAGTAATCCGACTTGAAGTAGTCAGGATTGTGGAGATTGAAGTAAGCTATCGGTGTGAGAACTTTTTCCTCGCGGAATATTTTTGTAGTCCTATTGAAGCCGATACCCTGCGCCGCCATTCTGAATATCCTGCGTACTGTCTCAGCGGCAGGCTCATCAATAACAAGGTGATGTCTGTCATTCGGGTCCAGCTTGTAGCCGAAGGGCGGCTTTGAACCAATGTACTGTCCCGCCTTCGCTTTTGCTTTCTTCGCTGTCCTTGTTTTGAGCGAAGCCTCTTGCGCGAAGTAATCGTTCAGCACATTCCGCATCGGGAACATCATATCGTTTTCGTTTTTCATGGAGTCGTAGTTGTCGCTCACAGCAATGAACCGAACCCCGAGCTCCTTGAACTTCTCGACGTACATTCCGACTTCAATGTATGACCTTCCGAATCGTGACTGGTCCTTTACCAAGACAGTATCTATCAGCCCGTTCTGAATGTCCTCATACATTCTCTGGAACGCAGGACGGTCAAAGTTAGTGCCGCTGTATCCGTCGTCATCGTACACTTCATAATTATCTATTGCATG